>CALLXA010000104.1 GCA_938015795.1 uncultured bacterium
CAAGATCACCTTTATTTGCAATACTCAAAGCTTTTTGAATAGCATCCCTTCTGTTTTTAATATTTTCACTAGTATCATCAAATCTTATTAAATCTTTATTCTTTAGATCAGATCCTCTCATCCATCCCTCTTGAATACTATCATTAATTTCCTTTAAATCTTCTAATCTAGGATCCTCTGCAGTCAAAATAGTAATATCTGCTAATTGATTCGATATTAAACCCATCTCTGGTCTTTTATAGAAATCTCTGTGACCAGCACTTCCAAAAACATGTATTAGTTTTCCATTTCCAACAAGCTCTCTGGCCGATTCTAACGCATTTTTTACAGCATTAGGTGTATGAGCATAGTCTACAATGACTAAAAATGGAGCTTTTTGTAGAATTTGCATCCTACCCCTAACTGTATCAAATGTTTTGATATTTTTTACAATATTTTCCAGACTTAAACCCAAATTTAAACAAATTCCACAAGTAAGTAAAAAATTACTTATATTATATTTTCCTAATATATTGATATTTGTTTCTAAGCTACTATTTTGATAATTTGTTTTAAATTTCAATCCTTCGCTTGATTCAGAAATCTCTGTTGCATATATATCTGCATTATTTTGCAGACTGTAATCAATATTGTTATCAGTTAAAATCTTTAATCTAGAGTATGATTTGTCATCTAAATTTAAAATGACAGGAGCACATTCTTTAAGATGATCGGTTATTAATAGAGATTTTGCTTGAACATAGTTTTCCCAAGTTTTGTGATAATCTAAGTGTTCATTACTTATGTTTGTATATCCTACAACATCAAACTTCAGACCAGCTAATCTACCTTGTTCCAATCCATGTGAAGTAGCTTCTATTATCATATGGGTACACTTAGCTTCTTCAGCCTTCTTTATTAAGCCGTAAAGCTCTTGAGAGGTAGGAGTTGTTGTATGCAAGCCAACATTTATATCTTCATCTCCAATTTTTGCAGAAACAGTAGTAATTAATGCTGGTTTAAAACCACTTTCCTTTAAAATATGATATATCATAGAACAAGATGTAGTTTTACCATCAGTTCCAGTAACACTTATATATTTCATTTTTGAAGTATCGATATCAAACAAAGGAGCAATGCCTGATTTAACAAACAAATCCTTCTCATTAAGAGACATATAGTCATTTTTGAAATCACTAATTATTTGACGATATAGAGATCCTACTTCTATAAAGTTCTTGTCTACATTTTCATCTTTTATTCGTTGTTGTAATTTTTGAGGTAAATCATTTGAATATACTACAAATTCACCGGATAGTTTTTCTCCTTCATCTGGATTTCTATACTGTATATATGCACCTAATTTCTCTAATTCTGATGTAGCTTCCGATTCCTTTAGATCAAAGCCTAGAACTTCTTTACCAAGCAGTAAAAAGAATTTTGCAATATATGCTGATCCTTTTCCACCAATTCCAAGAAATGTTATTTTTTTTATTTCTGAGTAATTCACAATTACTATTCTTTCAAATTTAAACTATTAAAAATGTTTTTTAAATCACCTGCACTTGCGAAAACTCCAACATAATCGCGGTTATATTTAGAATCATTTAATATATTGGCAGTATTTTCAAAGTCTTTTGTATATGAAATTTCTTTATCTTGATTCTTTTCCTTAAGATAATTAACAAATATTTCTTCATTAATTAAATCCTTAAATTGATCTTTTTCTCGAATTGGAGCATATATATTTGGAATTAAAACCATATCAGCATCATTTAAACTTTGTGCAAATTCATCTTTAAAATGATATGTTCTTTCATAGCTATGAGGTTGCCAAACAAAAAGAATTTTCTTGTCTGGATACTGTTCCTTTGCTCCTTGTAAACATGATCTTACTTTTTTAGGATTATGTGCATAGTCTAGATATACCTTCATTCCATTTACAGTTTCTCCTTTGTATTCAAATCGTGAACTAACACCTGGAAAATCATTTAAATCAATTTTCATATTCAAAACCTTAGCAACACCGCATGCTCTTAAGAAATTCTCATGATTATGCGATCCAGACATAGGAGCTTTTATATCTTGATATTCATTTTCTAGATCTTTTGTATTAACAATATCTACATCATTTTTTATATCAATTTTTGATAATACGAGATCGATATTTAATTGAGATTTATCAAGTATTATGGCTTTTTGAGTATGATTTAAAAATTCTGAAAAAGCAGAGTTGTAATCTTCTTGATTTTGATAGTAATCGGTATGATCTAATTCAATATTTGTAATAACAGAGATATATGGTGCAGGGGCTCTGTCTAGGAATTGCCTTTTGTATTCACAAGCTTCAATTACAAGGTATTCGCTTTCTGGATTATAGTTATATGATTTATTTATTTCTAAAATGTTATCACCAATTATAAAGTTAGGGAGATAACCATATGCGTTTTTCAGTAACCATGTAATATACGCAGATGTTGTGGTTTTGCCATGAGTACCTGCGATTGCAATGACTTTAAAGTTTTTACTAATTAATCCAGTTAACTGAGCGATAGTAATTGCTGGGATATCAAGTTCCTCTGCTCTCTGACACTCAGGGTTGCCCGGAATAGGACCATTGGGATATACAACCAAATCCAAATCCTCTGTTATGTAATCACCACTATGTTTGGCCCCGGGGTAGAGAACGCCCCGTTGTAACCACATTTCTGACGACCCCGGGGTGGTATTGATTTCAGATGCTTTGACATTTATTCCCAATTGTAAAAGGTATTCTGCACAGAAGCTGTTGAATCCAGATGTTATTCCAATTAGATGTACTTTTTTAAGTTTTGTTATGTCTATTTTATCTATTTCTTCTCTTGTGAGCATATTCAACTACTTTTTAGCTTAAACTTTTTACATATTTTACAAATTGATCACCTCTGTCAAATTCATTTGCAAACATATTAAAACTAGAGCCTCCAGGGCAGAGAATTATCATATCTCCATTGTTTGCTAGTTCGTATGCTTTTTTTATTGCAGTTTCCATCTTATTGAAATATTTATAAACCATTTCAGTATTTTCAATTGAATCAAATATTTTTTCTGAAGCTGTGCCTTCAAAAAGAACTAAAGCTTTAAGATATTTATTCATGTATGGTGTAATTTTTTCATACTCTAATCCTTTATCAACTCCTCCTGCTATCATAATCATTTTACCTTTATTTTTTTCTCCAAATCTCTCAAACATAGCGAGCATAGCTTCTACTGATGTTGCAGTTGTGTCGTTATAGAACTTTATACCTTTTAATTCCCTTACTAATTGTTGCCTACCATCAACACCTGTAAATCTTTTCAAGACATTGAGTATATGATTAATTTCTACATTAAAATCTCTTACTGTAGCTATTGCTGCAATGATGTTGTACAGATTATGCTCACCATCTAAGATTAAGTCCTTAATTTGCAAAAGCTCTTTTCCTTTTTCATATACTTTCATATTAGAAAGAAAATAATCAGCTGTAGAATCTTTTAATGAATATGTTGTTACTTTACCTTTAGCTTCTTGTACGAATTCTTTGGTTATATCATTATCAATATTTACCACTAATCTATCTTCCTTGCCTTGATATTTAAAAATGTTCTTTTTGGTCTCAATATAGTCATTCATATCAATATGCCAATTAAGATGATCTTGGTACATATTTGTAACTACAGCTGTACCAGAAGATATCTTTGATTCACCCATACCATCTAATTGAAAGCTAGAGATTTCTAAAACAACAAGATTCTCTTTAGTCAATTTTGATAGTTCTCTTATTGCACTTTTACCTATGTTTCCACCAAGAAATATTCTTTCATTATATTTTTCCTTTAAGAACTCATTTATCAATGATGTTGTAGTAGATTTTCCTCTAGTTCCTGTAATTCCAATGATAGGGGATGGACAAAGTTCATGGAAAAGAGCCATTTCCATATATATTTTTTTACCTGCTTTTCTAGCTATCTCTAGCCATTCATTGTCTCTCTTTATTGCGGGGTTTCGAACAATGATATCATTACTTTCAAAATCTTCTTTAGATCGGAAGAGCACACGTCTGAACTCCAGTCACGGCTACATCTCG
>CALLXA010000105.1 GCA_938015795.1 uncultured bacterium
TTTGTAATCATATCCATTTTCTATTAGATATTTTGCTTGTGTAATTAACCTTAAATTTCTAGCTAGCATAGCAAGTATGTAATTAGGATCATTGTTTTGTTTTGTAAGATTTTCAATAACTGCAAGGCTTTCTTCTTTTTGATTTGTATTCAAAGAATCTATCAATTTCCATATATCTAACTCTAATGTGTTAGCTGTAAGGTTTAGTAATGTTTCTTTATTTATCTTTTCATCAGAGAGTATTAGTTTCTCTATTTCATTTGTAGCTCTTTCGGGATTGTAATTGGTGTTTTCGCTTAATATTCTTTGACATTCAGAATCTAGATTTAAATTGTTTTCTTTTAATTCCTCTTTTAGCCATGTACTAAAGGATCTTTTATTTAAAGTGTTGTACTCTTCTAATCCTTTGTTATCTTTGAAATATTTAAAATATTTAGTAGTAGATCGTATTTTTTGATCTTCCCAAAATATTATGATATCGTTTGAATTGTTTTTTTCTAAATATTCTAATGTAAATGTTAGTAATTTATCCTTTTCTTTATTTTTATAAAGTCTTTTAACAAACAAGATTCTATTCTCTGCAAACAGTCCATTTGAAGAGAATTTATCTACATAGCTAGAGGGATCAATATTGTCAGCTTCAATTATATGGAAATTGAATAAGTCATTTTCTTCTTGTGCTTTTTTCACAAACCTATGTGAAGCTCTTAGTGAGAGATATGGTGAGTTACCATGATATAGTTTAGATTTCACTGTTATTACTTTGTTCAACAATTTTACTTCCTAGTAATATTGTAACATCTTCACCATTAAGATTGGTTGTTACATATTCTGGTTTAACTTTTGTATCTGCCTTCAAGTAGTTAGATAGTATTTCTACTGTATGATTTTTGGGCTCCTCTTCATTCTGTGTGTATACATCAATACCTTGCTTATCGGAATATATAGTTCCAGCAAATACAATATTTAAGTATGGGTATTTGGATTTTAGATCCAATGTTTTCTGGTATGCCTCTTGATGACCTAGACCTGTATTGTAAACAAGTATACGAGCATTTTCTTGGTAGAGTAGAGGGTCTTTTATTAGTAAGTCCATATATGAATGTATATCATTATATATTCCAAAACCTAATACAGGTCCTATTGCATATGCACCACTTTCTAAAGTTTTTGTTTCTACTAAAGAATTGTTTCCAACGGTTGGATCAAGTACAAATGAATGAATTTGTCCACTTTCATTTTTGAATTTTAAAGCCAGTTTTAATCCTGCTTCTATATCATCTATTGTAAATTCTGAAACTTTAATATTGTTTGCTAAAGAGGAAATGATATTCATTAACGTTTTGGGATTTGTGAATGTTTCTGAGCTTATTATTTTTTCTTGTATAGCGGCTATTACTTTTTGTTGTCTTCTAGCTCTTGAATAGTCAGATCCTTCTCCGTTATCCATTGAATGTCTAGATCTAGAGTATTTTAAAGCTGTCTCACCATCCATTTCTTGAGGTCCTGCTTTGAAAGATACTGTTTGATATCCAACTCCTGATGGATACATATAGTCTGTAAATGAGTTTTCAACATTTACTGTAATTCCCCCTACAGTATCAATTATTTCTAGAAAAGCATTGTAATCGACCATGGCGTAGTATTGAATTTCTTGATTTGTTATTTCCTCTACGGTTTTTGTAAGTTCTTCTAGACCAGTATTTTCTTTTAATTGCTCTGCACTGCTGTAAACGCTGTTTATTCTGGAATACCAATTAGTATCGTTAATTTCAACATGGAAATCTCTAGGTATGGAGAGCATTATAATGTCGTTAGTATCGTAGTTGTATGAGAGTAATACAATAGTGTCAGTATTTAGAAGTTTTGAATTTTCTCTAGTATCAATACCTACAATTAAAGCATTTGTGTATTTACCTGTAGAATCTTTTTTTAGTTCTGGTTCTTTATTATCTGGAAAAAGATTTTCAGCAGATATTTTAAGCCCCATGTTTTTTGTTAATATGTATCCTTTATAGAAGTAAAAAGCACCTATACAAAGAAATATAGAAAGGATAGCGATTAATGCAATTTTAAGAAGTTTCTGTTTTTTTTCTGGAGACATTTTTACTTTTTCCTTCTTTGGAAGAAGACTCTCTCTGTTTTTATCGATTATTGGTTTTATATTGTTTTCTGTATCTTTTATATTTATATCTAATGTCATCTTTGGGCAGGATGTTTAATTTAAACTATCTTAAATATTGATTAATATTTGCGTTATGTTGTTCTAATGTTTCTGCAAAATGTACAGATCCGTCATTTGCGTGTATATAATAGTAGTAGTTTGTAGATATAGGTTTTCTAACTGCCTCAATTGATTGTAATCCTGGATTACATATTGGTGTAAGTGGTAACCCAGCTTTCTTGTAAGTGTTGTATTCGTTATCCGCTTGTTTATCTGCTTCTGTTATCTCATGTTTCCAATCTTTTCCTAAGTAGAGTAGTGTAGCATCTGTTTGTAATAACCAGCCTTCTCTCAATCTTTTATCTATTATACCTGCAATGATAGGTCTGTCTTCTGAGTTGTATCCCTCTCTCTCTACTATACTTGCTTTTATTATATCTTGATAGGTATCTTCTGTCCCAACTTTAGTTTTAAAGTTATTAATAATTATATCTAATATCTGTTTAGTATTTACTTCAGGTGGAAAAGCATATTTGTCGGGGAATATGTATCCCTCTAGATCTTTAACTTCACTATTTAAGCCCAATGTTTGAATGTATTCGAAGTCTGTTGTTAGTGAAAGAAATTCATCTGTAGAAAAGTTTGTAGTTGTGTATTTAGATAGTTCGGTATCTAGCTTTTTTGCTATTTCATCTTTTCTCAAGCCTTCTTGTAAGGTTACCCAGATATCTGGATTTTTTCCATTTTGTAATGTTTCTATAATTTCTATTATGTTTAAATTCTTTGGAATTTCAAAT
>CALLXA010000106.1 GCA_938015795.1 uncultured bacterium
AAATAGCCATAGTGAGGCTTCGGAAGATATTCTTGTTGTTTATAGGAGAGATAGCGTTGGTCCTGAAGATTTGGTATTTCAAAAATTTAGTTGCAGGAGAATCTCTTAGAGTTATTTCTCCTGCAACTGGGATAGGGTTTTTGTTTTTTTTACTTCTGCTTAGTCATGTGCTGATCTGATGCGTTCCCATCTTTATCGATGTTGTAGCTTGATCTTATTGATCCTACACCAGGGATATTGACTGCGGTGGTAACATGGGCTGAACCATCATCGTAACCTCGCACGGTTCTACTGCTTGTTTTGCCATTATCGTCAGTATCTTTTGTGCTGCTTTTTCCAACTTGCTTTTTAGCCATAGTCGGCTCCTTTTTTTGGGAATTGAAAACCCTATCCTTGTTCAAGAACGCTACATTATAGGTTTTGCAATGTTTTTTTCAATAGGGGAAAGTATATGTGGTGCAGAGGACAGGATTTGAACCTGTGTATCCCGGAGGAGTCGGATTTACAGTCCGATGCATTTGACCACTCTGCCACCTCTGCATACATAATCTTTATGGAGCCGGAGGAGAGATTCGAACTCTCGACCCACGGTTTACAAAACCGTAGCTCTGACCAACTGAGCTACTCCGGCAACAAGAGAAGTTTATTATATCTTATTAATATAGTCAATATGAAGTGTCCCAGTAGGAGAGGGTTCATAGAGCTCTCTTTTTACAGTGGGTTCCCTCAACTTAACCCCGCAGGGCTAAGTTATTGTAATCTGTTTGGGATCCCTAGCTCTTGAATACGGAGCTATGAAACCTCTTTACCCCTACTAGGACATTAATATTTTACAGGTTTTTATATGAGAGAACAATGATATTAAAAGCCTAAGAATTTTAATAGGAATGACAATGTATTTGATATTAAAGATGTTGTAAAACCACCAACGGGAGAGAATGGTAGTAACAAGAGCAGAATAAATATGAATGAAAAATTTTCGAGTTTTTCCCAGTAATATCTTAATTTTTTAGGTAAAAGAGCACGAATAATTTTATGTCCATCTAATGGGGGTATAGGGATGAGATTGAAAATGCCCAGTGATAGGTTTATAACTACAAATGTGTATAGTAAAAACTCTATCGGACCTGAACCTTGTATCTGTAGTATTTTGTATATTAAGGCTGTTAAACCAGCAGCTAAAAAGTTCGAAACAGGACCAGCTAAAGCTGTTAATGCAGTGCCTATTTCTCTGTGTTCGAAGTTATATTCATTTATAGGTACAGGTTTACTCCAACCAAACTTGAAGAAAACCATAGCAAGGGCTCCAATAGGGTCAATGTGTGCTAAAGGGTTTAAAGTTAATCTTCCGTTTATCTTAGCTGTGAGGTCTCCAAGCTTGTAAGCTATCAAGCCGTGAGCATATTCATGTATTGTTGATGCTATTAAAATAGAAGGAATAGCAAAGATAATCCAGTATAGTGTGTCTGTCATATTTATATTATACCACCCCGGGGTGGTGTAATTGACGTACTTAGGTTCTTGTGATAATATCATCTTGCTTTATATATTAGGTAAAAGTCATGTCAAAAGAATGTGTCATTTGTGGAAAATCTACATCTGCTGGTCGTAATATTCAGCATCACCACTCCATTGCTTGGAGATTTAAGGCTCCTAAGACAGTTAGGCAGTTTAAACCAAATTTAAAAAAGGTTAATGTTGATGTAGATGGTAATGTGCAGAAAGTTTCTGTTTGTATGAAGTGTTACAAAAGATTGAAGAAGGAATCAGGAGAGGAATAGTAGAATTTTCTTATCAGTAAATGCAAGAACACGGTTACCCGTGTTCTTTTTTTTATGATAGAATTTAAAACTATATATGCTATCTTTTGATTATGAATATTATTGAAAAATTGATGAGTTTAGTAACTTATGATTTGGGTATAGATCTTGGTACAGCAAACACCATGGTGTATATGAGAAATCAAGGAATAGTGGTATCCGAACCATCTGTTGTTGCTATTAATAAAAGAACGAAGGAGGTTCTGGCGGTAGGTAAGGATGCTCGTAAGATGATTGGAAGAACACCTGCTAATATTGCAGCTATAAGGCCTTTGAAGGATGGCGTTATATCAGATTTCGATACTACTCAAGCAATGATACATCATTTCATAAAGAGAGCTCATGCTTACTTTGGAAATAGTTTTAAGATTCCTAGACCTCGTGTGATTGTGGGTGTACCATCGTCGGTCACTGAAGTTGAAAGGCAAGCTGTTATTGATGCTGCTAAGACTGCTGGTGCGAGAGAAGTTTTCATCGTTGAAGAAGCTATGGCTGCTGCTATAGGAGCTGGCTTGCCAATCGAGGATGCATCTGGAAGTATGATTGTTGATGTTGGTGGTGGTACTTCAGATATTGCGGTTTTTTCATTGGGTGATATTGTTGTTGATAATACTATAAAAATAGCTGGTGATGAAATGGATATGGATATAGTCAATTATATAAGGGAGAAATATAATGTACTAATAGGTGATCGGACAGCTGAGGACGTTAAGATAGCAATTGGTTCTGCTAGTCCTTTGAAGAAAGAAAAAAGTATTAATGTTCAAGGTAGAGATCTTTTGACTGGGTTGCCAAAAGCTATAGAATTTAGCAGTATTGAAGCTAGAGAAGCTATGATGTCATCTATTAGTCAAATTACTGAGGCGGTTAAGGATGCTATTGAAGATACTCCTCCTGAATTGTTGAAAGATTTGTTGACATCAGGAATTTATATAGCTGGTGGCGGTGCTTTGATTAGTGGGTTGGATAAGTATTGGGAGATTGAATTGAATCTGCCTGTTAAAATTACAGAAGACCCTATGTCTGCAGTTGCTAGAGGTACAGCACAGATGCTTGATCATATAGAGCTTTTGGAAAGGGTCCAAAAATCTTGGGAAGAGTTAGTTTAATTGCTTTTTTCTAAAGAAATGTTAAAAAGGAAAGTTAACCCTATTAAAGGAGAAAAAAAATATATACTGCCAATAACTATGATTGTAGTGTCTTTCTTTCTTGTTGTTTTAGATAATATTGGTGGATTAAACTTTTTAAGGAATGGTGTTTCTATGTTTTTTGAACCTATTTCATATATTTCAAACAAGGGTGGTTATTCTGTTTCTAAGTACTTTGATACCTTTGTTCGTTTTTCTGAATATAACAAAGAGTTTAATGATATGAAAGTTGCTTTATTAGAAAGCGAAATTGAAAATTCAAGTTATTCATTATTAATAGAAGAAAATGAATCGTTGAAGAAACAGTTGGGAATTGATTCTAACGAAGGTGAGTATATTTTGGCTAAAACCCTTTCTGATGATGATTCTAATTTTTTGAAAATAAATAGGGGGTTAAAGGATTGTGTTAAAGAAGGTTCTGTTGTTAGTTTGGGAAATATGTTTGTAGGTTTGGTAGTGGAGGTCGATAATCGGGGTGCATTGGTTAAGTTGCCTACTAGTAAATCGAGTTATCTTGAAGTTATTGTTTTGAAAGCAGAGGATATTGGTAGCGATATGAGGAATGTTCTGAGTAGAGGTGTTGTTGTAGGTGCTTCTGATGGCATTAGGATTGAAAATATCCCTATGGATGCAAAAGTGGAAGATGGAGATATTGTTGTAGTTAGTGATTCTAAGGTAGGAAATTACTTGGTGTTAGGTTCTTTGGTTAGTTTGTCTCAAAATCCTGCTGCTACTTCACGTTTTGGATATGTATCACCTTTTGCGGATTATGATGGATTAATGACTGTTTTCGTAAGGGTAGATTAATTTGTTATGGATTATATTATGAAAGTTTTGTTGTTTTTAACTAGTTTTTTTGTAGTTTTCTTTTTGGAAACTTTCTTTGCTTCCTTGGGGGGATTGAGTGTATTTATTATTTTTGTATTGTTTTTTATTAATAAGTTGGATTGGAAGTATATCTTTTTGTTTAGCTTTCTGTTTTCGATGGCATTGGATGTTGTCAATCACTCTGTTCTTGGTACTACATTGTTAATTTTTGGTTTTTCTGTTCTGTTTTTTTTTTTTTGTGGCTTGTTTTTT
>CALLXA010000107.1 GCA_938015795.1 uncultured bacterium
GAGTTTGGGAGTTGATGAAATTATCAATTCTCCAACATATACCATTATTAATGAATATACATATACCCGGGGTGATAAGCGAAACATATTAGCACATATGGATACTTGGAGATTAACAGATGATGAATTAGAGAAATCTGGATTAATAGAAAACTTAGAACAAGGAAATATAATTGTAATAGAGTGGGCTGATAAATTCTATCAAGAAATATCTGCTCTCTGTGATAATATGAATGTTCCAATATATAAAATATCAATGAAATATATCTCTTTGGAAGAGAGAAGTATTGAAATTTATGAAAGTTAATCAAGAAATATTAAAACAAGAACCATTGATTATTGCATTTGATACTAGTTGTGATGATACATCAGTAGCTGTTCTTAAGGGTCGTAAAGTTCTTTCAAGTGTTGTTTCTTCACAAGTTGAAATACATGCAGAATTTGGTGGAGTTGTTCCTGATGTTGCTAGAAGAGAGCATGAAAAGAATATACAAAGAATATATGAAGAAGCTTTGGATAATGCAAAAGTTAAGATTGAAGATATTGAATATATTTCTGCTACATATGGTCCTGGTTTAGCTATAGATCTAGAAATCGGTCTTAAGTTTGCACAAGATTTAGCAATTAAATCCAACAAACCATTTGTACCTGTAAACCATATGGAAGGTCATCTTCTTTCAGGCTTGTTGATGAATTCTAAGGGCAATGGATTAATTACAAATGAGAAATTAGAGAATATATTTCCTGCTTTAGGTTTGTTAATTTCAGGTAAGCATACAGAGATAATATATATTGATGAATTAGGTATATACAAAAAATTGGGACAGACATTGGATGATGCAGTTGGTGAAGCTTTTGACAAGGTTGGTAGAATGTTGAATTTTGGATATCCAGGTGGTCCAGTTGTTTCTGAGTTTGCTAAAAAAGGTACCTCTGGAATAATTGATCTTCCTATTCCTATGAAGAATTCTCATGATTTGAATTTTAGTTACTCTGGTTTGAAGACAGCTGTATTGTACAAGACGAAAGAACTAAGAGAACAGGGGATACCAGATAAAGAATGGGTATATGATTTTTGTAGAGCTTTTTTAGATTCTGTTGTTGACTCTTTGAATTTAAAGTTAAGAATAGCTATTGAAGAAAATATTAAAATTAAATCTGTATTTATTGGTGGTGGGGTGGTAAATAGCGAAGAGATTTTAAGGAGAATTGGTACTTTGGTGAGGAGTTATGAACTTAATTATATCTATCCAGAGAAGGAGTATAGAGGGGATAATGCTGCGATGATTGGTATTGTTGCATATTTTAAGGCATTGAGAAATGAAGTGTTAGAAGATGTAAAAGAGATTGAACAAGTGGATAGGGATCCAAGATTGAGCATAGAAGATAGAGGTCTAAAGTAGATCAAAAACAGTTTAAGACAAACAAATTTCTCAGTCTTTACAAAAACTATTGCTGTTTTTAACAATAAAATTTTTATTATATAGGACAATATCTGATAGTAAATATTTTTTTACTGTAAGAACAGCAATAGTTCCTGTTTTGGTTAGGATTTTTGATCTACTTTAGACTATCTTCAATCTCTAATAATCTGTTGTATTTAGCGAGTCTTTCTCCTCTGTCTGGACCACCAAATTTACTTTGTTGTGCAGGTGTTCCAATAACAAGATCAGCTATCATACTATCATTAGTTTCTCCACCTCTATGTGATATTACAGCAGTCATATCATTTTCTAAGGTTATTCTAATAGCTTCTAAGGTTTCAGTTACAGTTCCAATTTGATTTAATTTAATCAATACAGAATTCATAGCTTTCTTTTCAATACCTGTTTGTATTCTTTTGGTGTTAGTTGTTAGTAAATCATCACCAACTATTTGATATTTTTTACCATACATTTCATTAAACTTAGACCAATCTTCCCATGCAGATTGATCCATTGGGTCTTCTATTGAGAATAGTGGATATTTTGAATACCAACTTATTTGTAATTCGCTCCATTCTTCTGGAGTTAATTCTTTGTTTTCACTTTTTAATACGTATTTATTTCTCTCTTTGTCGAAGAATTCAGAAGAAGCTACATCTAGTGCCAATGTTATTTCTTCATTTGGTTTATAACCAGCTCTTTCAATTCCCTTCATTATTATTTCGAAAGCCTCTTCATTAGATTTTATCTCTCTTGGAGTATATGCACCTTCAAGGCCTACACCTGTAGAGTATTCCATTTCATCTAAGACATCATGAATACTGTGAAAAATTTCAGAACCAGCCCTTAATGCCTCTTTAAAAGTTTTAAATCTATCCATATTAGGAACAATCATATATTCTTGAATATCTGTAGCCCAGTTACCATGCTTACCACCTTCCATTACTAAGATTAATGGAGTAGGCATTTTTAATTTATCCAAACTATATTCCTCATCCCAATATATCATTCCAAAATATTGATAGAGTTCTAACCCTAAAAAATTTGTCGTTGCTTTGCAAAAAGCCATGGATGCAGATAGTATTGCATTACCACCAAGTTTACATTTAAGTTCTGTACCATCAAGTTCTTTCAAGAGATCATCAAATTCCTTTTGACTTGTAAAATCTTTATCAATAATTGCGTTTTTAATTGTAGTATTAACATTTTCGATTGCTGTTAATACTCCTTTACCCATGTATCTGTTTTTGTCACCATCTCTTAATTCTAATACCTCTGTTTCTCCTGTTGATGCCCCAGATGGTACTTCTCCTTTTCCTTTGTCACCAGACCAGAATTCTATCTCTGTTGATATTGTAGGTATTCCTCTTGAGTCTAGTATCTCTATAGCTTTAATATCTTTTATTTTCATTATCTTTTTTCTGTAATTTATTATCTCTATTTTGCTATATATATCCCAATCTTGCAAACATATCTTTAAAAGAATATATTTTATTAGTAAATTAAATAAAAATATCATGGATTCAAATATTGAGAAAAACAATGCACTTTTAGGTGTAATTGTTACAGTATTAGCTGTTTTATTAATTTTGCTATTAACATATTTAATATTCTTCTTACCTAAAAATGGTGATGAAAAAGTAGTAAATAATGATACAAATAATAATCAAGTAGTAGATGATACAAACAAAAATGATAATACTGTTGTAGATGACAGTACCAGTAGTGATGATCAATCAAAAGTTGAAGAAGATAGTGTGGCTACAGATTTAGAAGAATCTGAGATTCAGGTTGTATATAAGGGGGATTCTTCTTTAGCAGGTTATGTATATTTCGAGAATAGTAGTGGTAAAAAATATTTCATGAATGGCTTGAGTTTAACTAGTGATGATGTCAATAAAAATTTTGTTATTAAAGCAGATAAAACAGAGGATGTTACTGATGGTGTTAAAGTTACAGGTAAGGTTATGTATTACAAAATATTAACATATGGTGGTAATGGTGAGGATATTTCTGATGATTATTCTGATTATGTATATTTTGAAATTAATGGAGTATCTAGTACTGAGGTATATTTCTTAAGAGATTTTAATATTGTATTTACAGAGGGTAAGGATTACGAATTTCTCTTTGAAAGATTGGAAAGTTTAGATTCTGCAGCTGGTACTAGTTACTGGAAAATGAATGGTAAGTTTGAGTATAGTACAATTTAGCTTGGATTGACTTATAGTAATGTAAATCGTATAATCCGTTATTGCCCCTTGAAAAAGGGTTACAATATATAAAACTGGCTCTTGAGAATGTGAATATATGAGTCTGCAATATTTGAATACCCTTGTTCTTTAACAAGTGAATAGGGGCGTTTATATTATCGTGTGTATATCTCCTTTATTTTAATTTCCGATATTTAGTATCTCAATTTTTTGGGTTTTTAAGTATCGGAAATTAAAAAAGAATTTTAAAAAATTCAAAAAAAGGAGGCCTACGATGGCTAGTATTTTTCAAGAAATACTGGACCTCGTATGGCCAGTACTTCTCCAGATTTTGGAGAAGATGGACTGGAAAGAAATAACTTTTAATCTCTCAATCTATTTGATTGGGATATTCGCGTTATTTTTTTTCCTTAAAAAACAACGATCCGAAAAGACCGTTGGTAACTTTTTTAGTGAAGTTTATCACCTCATAGTTTCTTTGGGGATTTATCTTCTACCTTTAGTTATTGTTATTAAGGTCGCAGGGGATAAATATCCGATTTTGTTCGAAGCAATTTCATTTGCTTTTGAAAAATCGGATCTAAAAGAAACGATCTTTTACTGGTTTAGAGTTTTTCTTTTAATGGTGGTGATTTATGGCTTGCAAAGAATGCTAATCCATTGGATAGTATTAAAAATTGAAAAAGCTGTTTTCAATCTTTGGGAGCCATTGGTTGTTTTCGTTGTTGTAGCAGAGGCAGTTATGTTTATGGGAACATCAGTTTTCCTCCCGTTGAACATAATTGTTTTCGCAAATCAGATGGAGAACAGATCGATTGTTCAATCTGATGCAACAACAAGACCTGTCGGAGTCAGCGAGGATTTATACTCGTTGTTGAAGATAGGTGTTGGTAAAGCACAAGCAAATGGAGTCGCATGTGAATTGCCATTGCTTGTGTCTTTGAAGGAGTACGAGACTAGTACAGTTATATGCTCTCCTGAGGATGAAGCTCGTGCGAGACCAAACTCTTGTGCAAGTTATGCTGATGCTTTGGGGACATTCCAGTTCCTTCAAGAAACTTTTGATCGTAATGCTGTTCGATATGGTGTTACCGGAAGTTTGTGGGAAACGGAAGTTGCTGCAGAAGTCGCCTGCTATTTCATAGCAGAGGAAGTAAATTTATCTTTGGATCAAACTGAAGATGAATTTGCGGATGAGTTTTCCAGTAAAGGTTTTATCTGGAATGCTGATCCTTCTGGAGCAAGAGAGGTATATCGACGTGCTATCGAGTTAAGAAATTCTTCGAGGCAGTTGATTGCTGAAGCTCAAAAGTCATCGGTAGACGATCAATCACAATCCGCTCCTCCCCTGGAGCTTAAATCAGATGGATACATTTGGCCTGCACCTGCGGGTTCATTTGTCACATTTGAATGGGGCGTTCCTATGTGGTACGGTGGTACTCACAATGGAATGGATGTTGCAAAGCAGGATCCTTCTGGAGTGTTCTCAACATTCCAAGCCTATGCTATCAGAGACGGTAGAGTAAGGTACTGGAATGGTGGTGACTGCAATGCTGGAGTCATCACTTTTGAGGATGCCAAAACTGGTGAGCAGTTTGAATATGTTCACATGGAATTGGATCCTGCCAGATTAAACATTCCCACAACAGGGGAATGGGTTTCGGTTCAGCAAGGAGATATTCTGGGCTGGGTTCTCAACAGTGGAACAACATGCTCAGATGGGCCTCATTTGCACATTATGCGTGCTGATGGGTCTGCTATCTCCCAATCGGAATTTCAACGATAACCTTAAAATGGCTGTCGATAGTCAAGTAGATGGCGTTCATTTGCTTGGCAAGGCAGAAGGTTACGTAATTTTTCTTTCTCAAAAAAAAGGAGGGTCACCATGGGTGGCTTGTATAATTTTTTGGTTTTG
>CALLXA010000108.1 GCA_938015795.1 uncultured bacterium
GGATTCCTTCTTTTGGTCAAGATAGGGAATTGGATTGGCTTAAAAACATGCACGATTGGATGATATCTAAAAAAAGATATTGGGGTTTGGCTCTTCCTATATGGACTTGTTCTGATTGTGGAAAATTTGAAGTTATCGGTTCTAAAGAAGAGCTTAAAGAAAGAGCAATTTCAGGTTGGGAGAAGTTTGAGGGACATACTCCTCATAGACCATTTATAGATGAAGTTAAAATTAAATGTGAAAAGTGTGGTAAAGAAATGGAAAGAATACCTGATGTTGGTAATCCTTGGTTAGATGCTGGTATTGTCCCTTACTCTACATTGAAATATACACAAGACAGGGAGTATTGGAAAGAATGGTTTCCTGCAGATTTCGTCACAGAGTGTTTCCCTGGACAATTTAAAAATTGGTTTTATGCAATGATTGCTATGTCTGTTGCCCTAGAGGATGAAATGCCATTCAAAACATTGTTGGGACATGCTTTGGTGAGAGATCAAAATGGAGAAGAAATGCATAAATCAAAAGGTAACTCTATACCTTTTAACGATGCCGCAGATAGTATGGGCGCTGATGTTATGCGATGGCTATATTTAAGACAAAACCCTGTGAATGATTTAAACTTTGGTCCTAAAACTGCAGATGAAGTTAGAAGATCTTTCTATTTAATGCTTTGGAATTCATACAAATTCTTAACCATATATGCTGATATGTATAATTGGATTCCAAGTGGTAAAAAAATGAAAGAACTTGATTTAACAGTATTAGACAAATGGATGTTAGTAAGACTTGAGAATGTTATTGATAGTACAAAGAGATCATTAGATAACTATGATTCAACAAATGCTGTAAAGGATCTGGAATTGTTTGTAGAGGATCTTTCTACTTGGTATATAAGAAGATCAAGGGGTAGATTTGCTGATGGTGATAGCGTTGTGTTAGAAGTTTTGTATTTTGTATTGGTTGAATTAGTTAAACTTCTTGCTCCATTTATACCTTTTGTAACTGAAACAATATATCAAAACTTAGTTATTGGAATTAATGATAAAGCTTTAGAATCAATACATTTAACAGACTATCCATTAAGCGAAAATGTTTTAGGCAATTTGATTTCAGATGAGGATAAAAATGCTTTGGTTAGAGATATGGAAACTGCTAGGTTAGTTGTTAATAGCGGACAATCAGCGAGGGTTGCTAGCGGTATGAAAGTAAGGCAAACACTTTCAAAACTTGAGGTAAAAGGTTTAGAAAT
>CALLXA010000109.1 GCA_938015795.1 uncultured bacterium
CAATATCAAAATCATCACTATCCTTTGATTTAATATAGTTTGTAACACGATAGAATTTTTGACCCAACTTAGGAATATCCTCCTTGGCAATACCATTACCTGTATCTGCAACAGAAACTTCTATAAAGCCTCCAAAGTCTCTTGCCTTAACTAAAACTTCACCCTGTTTAGTATATTTAACAGCATTACTAATCAAATTATTTAAAACCTCTACCACCCTCGCCTTATCTGCATATACAAAATCCAAATCTTTCTCTATCTCTGAATACAACTTTAAATTCTTCTCCTTAGCCTCTCTCTCATACGAAAGAATAGCCATATCTACCTCTTCAGAAATATCAATCTTCTCTGGACTCAACTCAATCTTGTCACCCTCCAACTTAGCACTACTTAATAATGTATTAATCAATTTAACCTCATTCTCAACAGCAATCTTAATTCTATCCAAATATTTTTTAAATGCTTCAGGATCTTCCGTAACTTTGTCTGTAAACCGAGATAAAAGCTCAGCATTTAACTTAACAACCGTAGCAGGAGTTCTTAACTCATGCCCCATGATATCAATCATATCAGCTTCTTTTCTACGTGCTTCTTCTAACTCTTTTATTTTTATTTGTAACTCTTTTGTCTGAATATCTACCTTAGATTGAAGAGAACTATTAAAGGATTCCAGCTCAGCAAATAACAACGATCTACCAATAGTTAAATTTAATATTTTTGAAAAAGTCTCTAGAATTACAATTTCTTCTGATGTTAATAACTCATTATTCTGCTTAGATCCTAAACACAATATGATATTAATTCGACCATCTTCTTTTATAACAACTAAAGTTTCAAATTTAGATTGAGAAAACAATTGCAAGTAAAATTTTTTATCTAAAATATTCACATCTTCCGATCTTGAGAATATTTCAATATCTCTAAATCTCTGATTCAAGAACTGTTTAACATCATTATCTGAAACATATACAAACGAGTTATCCTTAAATACCGCCATATCAACAATATTTATTAAGAATTTCTCTTTGAAAAATTTCTTTACAAACTTTTCTATTTCAAAAATCTCTAAATGACCATTTGTACCATCAAGAATTTCTTTTTGAATATTCTCATATTTATATTGTTGCTCAACAAAAAAAGCATGCAACTGTTTATTAAGCCATTTACCTAATATTTCTACAAGAAAAACAAAAACTCCAGTAAAAAATATTAATATTAATACAAAATCTGACTTATCATTAAAATAATTATTTTGAATAATTAAGAATATAAAACCTACTAAAATACCAAAAGAAAAAATTATCAAAATAGAATAATACAAAAATTTTCCTAACAAAAACTTAGAACTATATATATGTGAAGATGTAAGGGTATAAAAAATGGATACAGATGGAACTATTCCCAAAAGAGATCCCATAATTGAATATTCTGAATAACCAAAGATTGGTAAAAACAAATTAAAAATCAATGCAAATAAGCCATAAAAGCTAATACCATAAAAAACATACTTAAGATAAAGTCTTGACTGACCCTCTTTCTTAAAACGAAGATAAAGCTTTCTAATAATTAAAATCAACTTAGCTATAAAATATATAAACAACAGAGATTCTAATCCACTAAAAAGAACTTCTTTGTTTAAAAGATCATATCCAGTTATTATCTTGTTTGTATCAAGAAGAATATATGTAAATACAATATCTAAAAATAGTTGAATCCACATTACAATCCTTTCCCTAGCACCAATCTTTCTATCGGGATAATAAACAGAGATCAAATACCATCCCTCAGCAAGCCACAAAGCCGAAACAAAAGTAACCCTATGTAAAAAAGGATAATCATATATATAACTAGAATATATTAAAGCTACTTGCCAAGAAATCAAAGCAAAGCTCATTAATACAAAAGCTATTTTTGTTTGTATTGGAATTCTCTTTTTTACGCAAATCAATATACTCAAGATCAGAAAAAAGAGGATCAAGAGCAGGAGCAGTATATTAAAAATCATTTATCTTAAGAAAATATTATAAAGTATCTAAGATGCTAAACAATTTTTGCATAGATTTCAAATCTTTAACAGAAACTCTTACAACATTAGATGTTTCAATACCTCTAAAATCTTTACAAGAAACAGTTTTAACACCTCTTTCCAAAAGCTTGCTATACAGATCATCAGATCGGAAGAGCACACGTCTGAACTCCAGTCACGGCTACATCTCGT
>CALLXA010000110.1 GCA_938015795.1 uncultured bacterium
TTACTCTTTCAGAAGATGTCGCTATCGAAAGAATGTCACTCAGATGGGTTTGTCCAAGGTGTGATGCGACCTATCATGAAAAGTACAAAAAGGAGAAAGTAAAGGGTTTTTGTGACAATTGTGGTACTATGTTAGCTCAGAGGGAGGATGATAAACCGGAGAGGATTAAAAGCCGTTTAGACGAGTATAATAACACTATTGCTCCTATTCTTGGAGAATATGGTAAGAGGGGTAATTTGATAGAGATTGATGCCAGTCCATCCATAATGGAGATTCATGAAGAGATAATTAAAAAATTGAACTTGTAAAAAACTGTTTTTTTTGCTATTCTTTCTCTGTTCCCATGAGGTTCGGGGATTTGTCAATAAAGGTACGACTTTTTGTTGAAAGAAAGGCGTTTTTTTGATATAATTCTTGGGACTCTATTTATATAAAGTGCTGATTTATGACGAAGGATAGTAAAAAAGTTTTTGAGTTTGAAGGTGTTGTTAAGGAATGTTTGCCTAATACGCAATTTGTTGTAGAGATAGAGGTAAATGGTGCTAAGCATGAGGTCATAGGGTATCTTTCTGGAAAGATGCGAATGCATTACATTCGAATTCTAGAAGGAGATAAGGTTAAGTTAGAAATGACTCCTTATGACAAAAATAGGGGAAGAATTACTTATAGATCTATTAAATAAACATGAAAGTTAGAGCTTCAGTAAAAAAAAGATGTCCAGATTGTTATTCCGTTCGAAGGAAAGGTCGAGTTTATGTTTATTGTAAAAAGAATGCAAAGCATAAGCAGAGACAGGGTTAATATTTAATTTTTATATATTACTAAATGGCAAGGGTAGCTGGAATTGAAATACAAAATGATAAGAAGTTGTGGGTTTCTTTAACAGGGATCTATGGTGTTGGTGATAAGATAGCTCATGAGATTTGTAAGAATACAAAGATTGATGAGAATATGTTTGTGAAAAATTTGACAGAAGATCAGTTAGATATTATTCGTAAATATATAGAAGCCAATTTTGAAGTTGAAGGTGAATTAAGGCAAGGAATATATAGAAATATTAAAAGACTTAAAGATATTAGAAACTATCGAGGTGTTCGACATAAGTTAGGACTTCCTGTTAGAGGTCAAAGAACTCGACATAATGCTAGAACCAGAAAAGGTAAGAGCAGACCTGTTGGAGGTTTAAATCGTAAAGTTGATAAAAAATAAAAATATTAAATAAAAAAATAAAGAAAAAATCAAAGAAATCAGTAGATAGTGGAATGGCTATGATCCAATCTACATTTAATAATACAATAATTACATTGACAGATTCAGATGGAGAAGTTTTAGTACAGGGAAGTCCTGCTGTTGTAGGATTTAAGGGTGCTAGAAGAAGTACTGCATTTGCTGCTACAAAAGCGGCAACAGATGCTGCTGAAAAAGCTATTAAGAAGTTTGGATTGAAAGAAGTAAAGGTTTTCATTAAAGGACCTGGTGCAGGTAGAAATGCTGCTGTAAAGGGTTTGGATTCAGCTGGTTTGAAAATAACAATGTTGGTAGATAGGACTCCTATACCACATAATGGTTGTAGAGCTAGGAAATCTCCTAGAAAATAATTAATTATATAAATATTTGTTTTAATGGGTAGATATACAGGACCAAAAGAAAAATTAAGTAGACGAGAAGGAATTAACTTGCATATTAAAGGTGCTAGATCTTTTTCGGATAAAAATGGTTTAGAAAGAAAGCCATTTGTACCTGGTCAGCATGGAAATGCTAGAAGACCAAGATTATCTAACTACGGTGTTCAATTAAGAGAGAAACAAAAAGTTAAGAAGATTTACGGTATAAGAGAGAAGAAAATGAAGAATAATTATGATGAGGCAGGTCGAAGAGCTAGAATTAATAACTCTGATAAAGGTTTGGAATTGTTAAGGCTTTTGGAGTTGAGAATGGATAATGTATTGTATTTAGCAGGATTGACTCCTTCAAGAGCTGCTGCTAGACAAGCTATTGTTCATGGTCATGTTCTTCTTAATGGTAAAAAAATGAATATCCCTTCTGTTGAGCTTAAAGAAGGTGATTCTGTAGAACTTAAACTTGCTAAATTAGCACCTTCTGAAAAATTCTTTGAAACTCCACTATGGATCGAAACAAAGGATTCTAAATGTAAGGTTGCAAAATTGCCAATAAGAGATGATATCGATGAAGGAATTAGAGAAAATCTAATCATTGAATACTACTCTAAGTAATAATTTTAAATAAAAACCAAATGGAAGCTTTTAAAGACATCAAAGTAACAATAAAAGAAGAGAGTGGTGATTACGGATTGTATGAGATATCTCCTCTTCCAACAGGATATGGTCATACTTTGGGTAATGCACTAAGAAGAATCTTGTACTCTAGTATTAAAGGTACTGGAATAACAAGTGTTAAGATTAATGGTGTTGAACATGAGTATTCAACAATCAAAGGTGTTAAAGAAGATGTTGTTGATATTATCTTAAACTTAAAACAAGTAAAATTCAGAACTTCAAGTGATGAAAAAACAACTTGTAAATTAAGTGTAAAAGGTAAAAAAGAAGTATTTGCTTCTGATTTTAAAGTATCAGGAGATTTGGAAGTTGTAAATAAAGATTTGTTAATAGCTACATTAACAGATGAATCATCTGTGTTAGAAATGGAAGTAACTGTTGAATCAGGTGTTGGATATTTTGATAACAAAGAGAATGAAAGAGATGAATATGGTTTTATTCCTTTAGACTGTGATTTTTCACCTATTGAAAAGGTTAGCTTAAATATTACCAATACAAGAAAAGGCCAAGAAACAGATCTTGACGCAGTATTGATTGGTGTTAAGACTGATGGAAGTATTGAACCAAAAACATCATTGTTAGATTCTGCTAAGATTTTACAAGAATTTGCAGGTAAAGTTATGGTTTCAATGGGAATGTCAAAAATGGAAGTTGAAAAATTAGCTGAAGCAGCAAATACTGTAGAAGTTGAGGAAAGTGTTAGTGAGTCTTCTGATGATGAAATTGGTAACTGGAAGGTTGAAGATTTGCCAATATCTAAGAGATCTAAGACAGGTCTTTTAGCAGGTGGTTTTAATACTGTTGCTGATTTGAGAAATACTACTGAAACAGAGTTATTAAATCTTCCTGGTTTTGGAAATAAATCACTTAATGAAGTTTTAGAACTTTTAAATCAGTACGGAGTTAATATTAAAGAAGCATAATTAGGATGTATAAGCAGATTAAACTAAAAAAATTAGGAAGAAAGAAATCTCATAGAGAATCTTTAGTAAGAAATCTTTTGATATCTTTATTTGAAAATGGCAAGGTAGAAACTACTTCTGCAAAGGCAAAAGCTTTGAAGGCTAGTGCTGAATCTTTAATAGAAAGTTCTAAAGATGTTGCAAATCAATTGGATTTAAGAAGAAAATTACAGATTACATTTGGAAATACAGATCTTGTTAAAAAATTTATGGAATATACTAAAGTTGAAAACAATGGTGTAACTATAGTAAAAGTTGGTTTTAGGAGCGGTGATAATGCAGAGGTTTCAAGAGTTGAATTAATGGGAATTGAGAAGAAAGTTAAGAAAGTTGTTAAAGGGATTAAATCTGAGAAGAAAGTTGAAAAAACAATTGAAAAGAAAGATCATATAGATATTGAAAAAAGATCTGCAAATAAATCAATTAGTAAAGGTACTGTTGTTAAGAAAACAGAAAGAGCTAAGAGTAGATCTGGATTATAATTTTTAGATTAATTAGAAATGAAATATAAAACAACTTGGACAAAAAAAGAAGATGCGACAAGAGAATGGTATGTTGTTGATGTTAAGGATATGATTCTTGGTAGGGTTGCTACACAGATTGCTGAGCTTTTAATTGGTAAGGGTAAGGTTGAATACTCACCTAATGTTGATAATGGAG
>CALLXA010000111.1 GCA_938015795.1 uncultured bacterium
ATACTATGTTCGAAAAGCAAATCTATTTAGAAGGAGTTGATCCTCTTGAATTCTTTGACGGAATTATTGATGAGGTTACTGTTTACAATAGGGCATTATCAGGGAATGAAATTTTAGCTGATTATGAATATGGAAATAATATATATAAAACAAGTAATAATTTAACTAATGCTATCTCTGGTGGTAATGGTTTGAATACTAAATATTCATATGGTACGGGGTCTGTTGCACACACTTTAATCGATGTTACTGCTAGTGATAATATTTTATCTTTAGTTACTAAGAGTACTGGTTTGGGTGGTAATGGTATTACATTGAGTGAATTGGGAAATAGTATTTCAGTATCTAATACCTCATTGTTAGGAGGAACAAATAATAGTAGTAAATTAAGAATTAGGTTGTTAAATAATAGTAATTTATTAAGTACAGTAGATTGGCATCAGGTAGAGGTATATAACAATTTAATTGATAATCCTAGTTTTGAAAGATGGTCAGTAAATTCGAATAATGCTGATACTCCATCTGGTTGGGTTGGAATTGATTTCTTAACAGGTCAAACGGTAAAGAACACAGATTCTAGAAGTGGTAATTACAGTTTTGGAACAGCAAACTCATTGCAAAGAGGTCTTACAGACTATTTTACTACAACCGTAGGTAGATTTTATAATTTGACTGCTGCCAAAAAGGGCTCGGATTCTTTTACATCTGCTTGGTATAAACAGAATTCAAATAATACTGCATTTAATCAATATCAGCCAGTTACTACTGATTGGAAGATAATCAATGGGGTATTTAGAGGATTATCGAATGGTTCTTTAAGCTTTGGTTTGGAATCTGGTAATGGTTTTGCAGATGATGTTTCTGTTATTGAGTTGACTCCAGTCTCTTTATCTCTAACCCCATCATCCTATGCAAATTCTCAAACATCTGATGGAGGAGTGGTAATAAATGGATATGATTCATTAACAGAAACATTAACAAATATAGATGGTAGTAATTTTAAATATAGATTTAAATTTGTACCAGCATACAATCAAGATGTTGCAAGGAAAATTGGAAATGGAAGTACCTCGAACAATAGACAGTATATATATAGAATACAATTTTCAGATGGATATCTTGCATTGGCACAGGTTGACTCTAATAGCTATTATGCTTATGATACTACAGGAGAAGGATCTGGTGGAGGTGGTAATCTAAACCTAATTGCAGGTACAGAATACATATTTGAAATATCATACAAATATCCTGGTAATTACGAAATAAGAATGAATGGAGCTTTAATATATAGTAAAGCTGTTACATCTGCTGCTGTAGGAAATCCTGTTGTAACATTTGGCATACAAGGTGCTAACTATGACGGAACATATTACCCATATCCAAGCTCAACAGTAACTAAAAATACAAACAAATCATATATAAAATATGGAGACAGTTCTGTAAATGTAGTTACAAGCACAGCTAATGATGAATATGTTACAGAAATGGATTTAGCAGGTACAACTCCACATACCATAAGTGCATATATATACAACAATACAACAGGAAGTATTGGTGGAACTGTAGACAATAGTATTGCTCAATTAGTCTTTAATAATACTCCAGTAACTACAACATACATAGATGAAGGTGGAGGATGGTGGAGATTATACGCAACTGTAACAGGAGTTGTTGGAAACAGTAAATATGGAGTACAAGTAAAAGCAAGCAAAAATATATATATAGATGGTGTACAAGTAGAAGATATAGAGCAAACATATCGAGCTGGAGTATCTCCATATACAGATGGAAGCTTAGGCAATGGTTACTCATGGAATGGTACCGCAAACGAAAGTACATCAAAAAGAACAGAGGGAAATGTTTCTTACTCAAATATAAAGATTAATCAAAAATCTAACAGTATATCTTTCTGGTTAAAACTAGATTATCCATTATCTTATGTACTAAAAGGACAGAAGATTTTCTCTTTAGGACCTGTAAATTTCTATAGAAATCCAGGATCAAATGTAAATAGATTTGGTTTTAATATGCTTGGTAGCTATAGGCAGTATAATTTCAATAATTTTGATAAAGATATTTGGCATTATTTAACAATTACATATAACGAGGGAGAAGAATTTAAATTCTATATGGATGGACAACTTCAAACGGTATCTGTTCAGGGTGGCCCATTATTAACAATGGCACAACTGTTCCCAAGTGAAAGCGCTACACTTCTTTTGGGTGGATCAACAAGTATTATTTCTGACTTTACAATATACAATCAATCCCTTACTCCAGAACAAATTCTTCAGTTATATAATCAGGGAGTAACAAGTAATAATGTTGGAAATACAAACAATGGTAAATATGCAACAACTGGAACATGGACATCCCAAGTAATAGATTTAACAAACAATGGACAATGGGGAACAAGCCCAGCATTAACTGTAGTAGATAACCCTGCAGGAGGAGGTATAACATACCAAACAAGAACATCACCAAACCAAGAAGAATGGACAGAATGGGAGGGAGTTGTAGATATGGGAGATGATCAATATAATTTCACTTCACCTGCAAATAGATACTTACAAGTAAAAGCAGTATTAAGCTCTAGTAATCAAAGTGCAACCCCAAGCTTTAGTTCTATGAATTTTAAATATGTACAAGACACTATAAAACCTAGTATAAATGCAAGTAATATACAATACTATTCAAAAGCAGAGGAAGGTACACTACAAACACCAAATGATTGGACAAACATATCAGAACCATACATATCTTGGAACGAAGGACAGGACAATACAGATGGAAGTGGGCTAAGAGGCTACTGTTTGTATCTCGGACAAGAGATAGATGCTGATCCAGCTGAGACAGGTGGGCTTTTGAGTACACAAAGCCCAGTACATACAACAGAAACAAACTGTGACTTTATAATTAACACAAATCATATTGATTTAAGTAATGATGCATACCATGGCGATACATGGATGACTAGCAGTAATACACCATACTATTTCAAAGTTAAAGCAGTTGACTATACAGGTAATGTATATGGAGAAGATTCTTCGGATGCAGAAACATATGTTTTCAAATTAGATAATACAGTTCCAAACAATCCTAAAGGAATATCTGCACCACAAGAATACCAAAGAGAATTAACAAGCTTTAGAGTCTTCTGGGCAGATAGTGGAGCAAGTATGGCAACTGATGCACATAGTCAAGTAAAAGGATATCAGTATAGGATTGGTGAAGATGGAATATGGTACGGTTCTAGTCACACAGGAAATCAAGATTGTAATGATTTGATAACAAGTACAAGCTATACTTTACAAGAACAATTTGAAGGTAAAGAAATAGGAGATGAGTTAGAAATTGGTGAAAATATCTTCTATATTAGAACGTGGGACAACATATGTAATGTAACAAATATATATGCAACAGCAATTCTTCAGTATAGTGCAGATGCCCCAAGTAAACCTCAAAATTTAATTGTAGATCCAATTAAAAATACGATTAATGAATTTAGTTTTGATTGGGATATACCAGAGACATATAGTGGTCAAGAATCAGGTTTAACATATTGTTATACCGTAAATTCATTCCCAAGTAGTAATAAATGTAACTGGACAAAAAATACATACCTAAGTACAGACGCTTATGCTAATCAACCAGGTGAAAATATATTGTATGTTGTAAGTAAAGATGAAGCAGGGAATGTAAACTACGATGATTATACTAAGGTTAAATTTGAAGCAAATACGTCTGCACCTGGATTAGTACAAAGCTTAGAAATATCAGATATTTCAATAAAGAGTAGTGAAAATTGGAAACTAGCACTATCTTGGGAGAAACCAGAAGAAACAGGAGCAGGTATTAGTACATATCAAATATTTAGAAGTGCAGTCAAAGACAGTAACTATAGTGAAAATTCTACACCATTTAGCTATGTAGGAACTACAAGTGGAGAATCATATACAGATGTACGATTACAACAAAAAGAGTATTACTATATAGTGAAAGCATGTGATAGCGCTAATAACTGTAGTGCAGCAAGTAATACTGTACATATGTATCCAACAGGTAGATATTACTCTCCGGCACAAATTATTACATTACCAGAAACAATTAATACATCTACTAAATCGACAACAATTAGATGGGTTACAGAAAGAGAGTCAGATAGTAAGATAATGTATGGAACATCTACGGGAGAATATTTCGAAGAAGAGATAAGTAATTCTGATCAAATTGTAGAACATACTTTAACACTTAATAATTTAACTGCAGGAACAACCTATTACTACAAAGCAAAATGGACTGATGAAGATGGAAATACAGGTATGACAGATGAAATGACATTTGTCACTGAACCACCACCAAGTGTAAAAGATGTTGAAGAAACATATGTAAATCTTGATAGTGCAGGTATTAGATTTACAACAAAAGGTGCTAGCAAAGTTAAGATATATTATGGTGAAGATAATACATTGAGTAGGAGTAACGAATTGGAAGTTTCAAATAGTGAAAATACATATACAATTACACTATCTGATTTAGAAGATGGTACTAAATATTTCTATAAGATAAATCTCTTTGATGTAGATGGTAATGAATATGATGGTACTGTGTTACTCGATTTCTTGACACCACCAAAACCAGAGATTACAAATGTTCAAATACAAGAAAAAAAAGGAACAGCTCAACCAACAATTGAAATTATTTGGGAAAGCAATACAGAGGTTAATAGTATTGTTAGATTCTATCCAACTGATAGAGAAGATTTAGTACAAAACAGAGTTGATATTGAAATGATAAAAGGAGAACATAAAATGGAACTCAATGGATTGTTACCAACAACAACATATGTATTAACAGTAGAGG
>CALLXA010000112.1 GCA_938015795.1 uncultured bacterium
GATGCTTGATCTTCCAAGCATACCAGAGCTATCAAGATCACCAGCTGGTAAGCGGTTCCAGGTGTATACTTTTTTACCTTTCAAATCCTCATATCCTGTTGCATCGAACAGATCCAGGGTACCAGTAGTATCATTGCATCTGAAGTCTTTATCTATAGCTCCTGTTTCCAATGCTATTGCCATAGTAATAGGTTTCTGAACTGAACCATATTCATATACATCTGAAACTGCAGAATTCTTTAATATCCAAGGTTCCGAGGCTAACCAATATTCATTTGGATTATATGTAGGATAGTTTGCCATGGCTAAGATAGCCCCTGTAGAAGGATCCATCAGTATTGCTGTTCCACTTTCTGACCTAGTTAATTTTACTCCCTCTTCAAGATGTTTCTCTACTTTTGTTTGTAAGTTAGGAATTAGTGTTAATTTAAAATTTTTACCATTTCTAGGAAGTATTGGTTCATACTCTGCTGTTAAGATAACGTTTCCAGAAGAATCTTTCTCTTCGTATGAATACCCTTCTCTTCCAGTTATATCTCCAAAATAGTAACCCTGTATTCCATATTGTCCTAAAGGATTACCATTTTCAGTTTTTCCAATAAATCCAAGAACGTGTGATGCTAAAGATCCATTTGGATATATTCTTCTCTCTTCGGGTTCGAAATGTAATCCAAATCCCTGTGTACCTTCTCCAAAGATAATTGCAGATTGTAGTGCCTTTTTCCTCTCGGTGCTGACATTCTTTAATATTGGGAAATATACAAAATCATCTGTTATATTCTTTTCTATTTGTGATTTTTCAATATTTAAAATACCAGATACTTCAGCTACAAAATTATCTTTATGTTCAAAAAAAAGTTTCCTCTCCTCTTTGTCGGTACTAAGTGATGCAAAAATATTCCATGTAGGTTCATCTACAGCTAGTACTGTGCCATCTGAGGCAGTAATCAATCCTCTGGTTGCTGTTTGTGTTTGATTTGTTTGGTATTGCTCTGATGCCATTTTAACAAACATATCAGCCTTTAGAATTTGCCATCTGAATGTTTGAAATATTATTATTAATGCAAAAAAGGTAAGAAAATACCCTAAGAGTAATGTGTTGTGAGAATAGTTTAGTGATGTTTTGGAAACCTTCTTTTTACTTGTTGAGGAGTATAGATGGTTTAGTTTACTCATATTACTATTTTTTAGCTATAACGATAGGGTCCTGTATATATACTATTGATCTTTCGTTGTCAGATGATATAGCTAATTTCTCATCAGAAAGTTTTTTAATTATGGTAATAGAATTTGTTTTAGCTATTTCTTCTTCCATCTCTCTGTTTTCTTCTACTAAGAAATTCTTTTCACTGTTCAATGCCTGTAATCGTGTTCCAAGAGGAGCTAATATTGAATTTATAACTAATTGTGAAAGTCCAAAAAATACAAGGGATATTATAAATATTGTAGCAGGTATATTAGTTTTTTTAATTGTCATACTGGGCAGTATTAATATTTAATTAGAGTTCTTAATTTTGACGATGCGGATCTAGGGTTTTGCTCTTTTTCTATGTCGGTTGGGGCAACAGGTTTTTTAAAAAGCAAAGACCCTTTTCCGCTTTCTACTATTTCGTTAAAAAATTGTTTAACAATTCTATCCTCAAGGGAATGAAATGTTATTACGGAAAGCTTTCCATTCTCGTTTAAGACCTCAAAAGACTTTTCTAATCCAACCTTCAGACTATTTAATTCATCATTTACCACTATCCGCAGAGCCTGAAAGACTCTGCGTGATGGGTTCTTATTAGAATTATCTGTCGGCATAACTTTGTAGACAAGTCTTGTGAGATCTCCAACTGTTTCGATAGGTTTGTCAGATTTTTTGATCAATTTAGCAATTCTATATGCATTTTTTTCTTCACCATATTTATCAAAGATCTCGGTTAGATCTCTGAGAGATAGCACTTTTAGTAAATCAGATGCTTTTACACCTAATGAAGTGTCCATTCTCATATCTAATGGTTCATTTTCTTCTAAATAGCTAAATCCTCTGTTATGGGATTCTTCTAATTGTCTAGAAGATAGTCCTAAATCCATTAAAATACCATCTGGTTTTCTGTCATATTTTTTTGCAATTCTATCGATTTTACTAAAGTTAGAATTCCCTAATATCCAATTTGAGGATGTTAAAGAATCTTTGTAAAAACTTTTTACAAAATCTATAGCATTTTGATCTTGATCAATACTTACAAGTAATCCTTTTGAAGAAAGTTTTTTTAATATTTCATAACTATGGCCACCATCACCTAGTGTACAGTCAATGTAAAAACCATTTGGTTGTATATCTAAAGAATCAATTGATTGATCTAGAAGTACAGGTTTATGAATTTTAGACATGTTCATTAATATTCATCTTACTTATTTCTTGGGCAATTTCGTCACTATTGTTTTTTAGATATTCCAATCTTTCATTCCACTTATCTTTATCCCAAATCTCAATCCAATTTACTAATCCTATGAATACAACTTCTTCTCTTAAATTGGCATGTTCAAATAACTGTTGTGGAATTATGAATCTTCCTTGATTATCAGTTGTTATTTCTTTTGCGCCACCAACTAAGAATCTACTTGTATCTCTGACATTTTTATTTATAAAAGAGCCATTTATAACATCTTTTGCTATGTTTTGCCATAATTCTTTATTTACTAAGATTAAGGCATCTTCATAACCTCTGGTGAGAATTATTTCATCACCTAGTTCATCTCTGAACTTTTTTGGAAGTGATAATCTTTTCTTTTCACCTAATTTACTTGTGTACTCTCCTATTAACATAGTAAGAAAACTTTATCATATTTCACCACTCTTTACCACTTCTTGCCATCAATTTAACATTGGATGAAATCTTCGTCAAGTGAATTCTGTTATAGGTTGAAATATATGACTCTGGGATATTGAAACAATTCTATTTGGTAACGGATTTGAATATTGTTTATAAAAATTTGTTCATAAACCGATAACTGAAATTATTGAATATATTTTAAGAAAAACATATATTAGAATATGTAATATTATCTAAATAAATATATGAAGATATTTTTAAAAGATATAGTTGAAAGATACCCTGAATTTGAAGTGCTGAATTACAACGAAAATGCATTTTTTTCAAGATTTAATCATGACTCAAGGGAGATTAAACAAAATGATCTCTTTGTACCTTTAGTGGGAGATAGATTTGATGGACATGATTTTATAAATGAAGCTTTACAAAAAGGATCATCAATTTCACTTTGTGAAAATTCCAAAAATTCTTTACTTGGTGATACTGATAAGCCTATTATTTTAGTAGATTCCATACAGGAAGGATTAGAAAAAATAATAAACTATTCAATATCCCCTATCACAGCTCCTATTGTAGCTATTACTGGTAGTACAGGTAAGACAACAACAAAACAAATGTTGGTAACTATACTTCAGAGTCAGATGAATGTTTTGTTTTCAGATAAATTTAATACAGTTTGGGGAAATGCTATTTTGTTAAGCGATTATTACAATGAAGATGTTGTTGTTTTGGAATGTGGAATGGATAGAAAAGGAGAAATAGCATGGCACTGTAATTCTTTTGATCCAGATTTAGGTATTCTTTTAAATGTGGGTTATGTTCATGCTGAAACTTTAGGAGGTATAGAGAATGTATATCAAGAGAAGAAAAATTTGGCTGATTACTTAGATCGATGTGGCAAACCATTGGTATTAAATATTGATGATGAGTGGTTGGTAAAAATCAAGGATAATTATAAATCTGAATTAATTACTGTTGGAAAAAAATCAGAAGCTATGTTTAGGTTTCAAAATGTTGATGTAAGTCCTGATGGTACAAAATTTGAATTAATATTTGAAGATAATACATACCTTGTTCATATTAATGTCTTTGGAGAAGAACTTGCTTACAATGCAGCTAGTGCTATTGCAGCTGCATCTCGTTTAGGTATAGACGTTGATGATGCTGTTAATGCTATTCGTGCTTTTCAACCTAACAATGGGAGATTTGAAGCTATTGAATTAAAAGAAAATATTATACTAGTTAATGATGCTTATAATGCGAACCCAACATCTATGAGAATGTCCTTGAATACATTTAATAGGTTGTATCCATCTTCCTTGTATCATAGAATTGTTATCTTAGGTGATATGAAAGAATTAGGAGATGTTTCTAAAAATATGCATATTCAGTTAGGTGAATTTGTAAAAGGTTTTAATTTTGAACAAGTTTTCTATATAGGTGACTACTTTGCAGAATTTAAGACAGGAGAAAAAATAGATTCTCCAGATGAAATGGCTGCTGGTTTAGTAGATATTTTGGATGAGAAAAAAGACAAAAAAATAGCTATACTTCTAAAAGGAAGTCATAGTATTGGTTTATATAATATTCCTGACTATTTAAATAAGTTAGGAATTAATTAATCCATTCTATGTCTGCACCTAGTTTTTGTAGATTTTCAACAAACTCAGGGTGAGCCCTCTTTATACTATCTGCATTTGTAATCACTGATTCACCATCAATAGATAGAGCAACCATTAAAAGAGCTACGGTTGCTCGAATAATATCAGGAGCATTTACTGTGGCTGGTTTTAATTCTTTTCCTCCGAATACAATAATTCTGTGAGGATCACACATTACTATATGTGCTCCAAACTTAATCATTTCAGGAATCCAGAAAAAACCACCTTCGTACAATTTGTTCCAAAACATAACTGAACCGTGTGATTTAACAGCAAGAGCGATCATCAAAGGCATCAAATCTGCAGGGAAATATGGCCATGGAGCTGCCTCTATTTTTTGCAAAAGATTCTTAGTATATGGATCAACTACTTTTAGATTTTGATTCTCTTTTACTATTGCAGTATCTCCTTCATATTCAATATTTACACCTAGCTTCTCAAATGATTTGTTAATTAATGGGAAATACTCTGGTTCAGAATTCTTAACCCTAATCTCTCCGCCTGTCATAGCACCTAGTGCTAATAATGTCGTTATCTCATGATGATCAGAAGATATTGTGAATTCTGTACCATGTAAATTTTCAACACCTTTAGCTTCTAACCTACAAGAACCTACTCCATTTATTTTAGCTCCCATTTGAATTAAGAAATTACATAAATCTTGAACATGAGGTTCAGATGCAGCGTTTGTCATTACAGATTTACCCTTAGCCTTGACTGCAGCCATTATGAAGTTTTCTGTTGTAGTAACACTCATATAGTCTTGCCATATTTCTGCACCAAACAAACCATCCTTGGTATCTATATCAATAAAGCCATTGATAGAAACCTTTGCACCAAGATCTTTGAGAACATCAATATGAGGATCTAATTCTCTAATACCTAATGAACAACCACCTATATCTGTTTTTATCTCTATATGATCAAAACGAGAAGCTAATGGACCAAGAAGTAAGATAGCTCCTCTCATTCCTAATGGAAGTCCATTACCATCTAAGCTGTTCTTGAAATTAGAGTTATTTATTTTTAAAACCTTATTCTCCTTATCCCAATCAATTTGAGAACCAAGTTCAATCATCAAATCTATTAACTTACTAACATCAACAAGGTCAGGTACATTTTTAAGAACAACTGTTTCATCTGTAAGCAAAGTAGCACAAATAATGGGTAAAGCAGAATTCTTATTCCCTGCTGGAGTTATTTCTCCAGTTAATTTTTTACCACCCCTAACTAAAAGATTTGACATATTATTTTATTATTAAATTATATTAATCTCTGATTCTAATTTGATACCAGTACTGTTAAAAAAATCTTCTTGAATCATATGTATTACAGAAAGAATCTCTCCCCCAGAAGCATGATTATAGTTTACAACAATTAAAGGATGATTTATCCAAGTACCACATCTACCATCAAACAATCTCCTATTCTTCCACCCTATCCTTTCTAATATATATGCTGCTGGTATTTTAACCATATCATTACCCGCTTCATAACTAGGTAGATCAGGAAACTTTTCTAGTAAACTCTTATACTGAGATTGGGAAATAACGGGATTCTCAAAAGTACTACCACACGAACCGTACTCATCTATATTTGGTAACTTCTCTTCCCTTATATTACAAACAGCCTGAAAAACCTTTTTTAAAGTATATGGCTTTGAAAAATTTTCATCCAACTCTTTCTCAATACCCTTGTACTCAAGATACTTGGAAGGAACTTCTGCATTATTATATAACTTTGCTAATTTAAGAGTAACACTAATTATAATACCTTTGTTTTTCAAACCATTTTTAAAAATACTATCTCTATATCCAAAACAACAATCACTATTAGAAAGAACCTTTATAACACCTGTATTAAAATCAAAAAACTCAACACTTTCTAAAACATCTTTAATCTCACTACCGTAAGCTCCAATATTTTGTACAGGAGAAGCACCCACTGTACCAGGTATCATTGCTAAATTCTGTATCCCTAGCCAATTATTACTTACCGACCATTCTACTATCTTTGTCCAATCCTCCCCTGCAGCAATTTTCAACCAAACACAATCATTCTTCTCTGAAATAATATCCCTTCCAAGAATATTAACTTTTACAACTGTACCGTCAAAATCCTTAGAAAAGAGAGTATTCGCACCACCTCCTAATATGTAAAAATTTTTCTTAAAAACATTCTTCTCCCTCAAAAAATAAATATCATCTATACTATCTATTGAAAAATATTCTTTAGCTTTACAATCTAATTTAAAAGTATTAATCATCAATCTAAAGTTTTAAGATTAACTCTCTAATACAAGGACTATATGCTTTTTGTACCATATTTTTAATATACTATCAGATAATATCATCAATAATTCTTTCTGCAGCATTAGTTATGAAAATAGATTCTAATTTCTCTTTATTTATAGTTTTCTTTTTACTCCAGAAAGTTTTTAATGTATTAGATAATTTTTCTGGTGTTAATTCGCCTTCATTAATTATTTCTGCTAAACCTAAATCTTTGAGTATTTTTGCATTTTCATATTGTTCGTTGTGTGTAACCCATGGTATAGGAATGAAGATTGCAGGAATTTTAAATACACCAATTTCATATACTGTATTTGCTCCTGCTCTACCAATGAAAAGATCAATATTATTCAATAAGTAACCAATATCTTCTTTGTTTACATATTTTGTTATATACAAATCATTTTTTATTTTAATATCAAGTTTCTTTTGTTCGTTGATTAATAAATCGTAATCCCTTATTTTCTTGTTATCTCCAGTTTGAAGAACTAATTGAAAATTTTCTAATATATGAGGTAAAGATTCTCTGACATTTTCATTAATTATATGAGATCCTAAGCTTCCTCCTGAGATATAGATGATTGGTTTAACATTTTGTTTTACTATCATTTTCTTCAAGATATTAACAAGCTCACCTTTACCTGTTTTAGAGAAAATTTCAGGCCTTAACAAATTACCTGTATGTAAAGTTGGACGATTAGAAAAATATTTTTTAGAATTAGGATATGTAAGGTATATTTTCTTTGCAAAAAAAGAAACAATCTTGTTTGAAATACCAACTGTAGAAGTTTGCTCGTGAAGGTATATATCAGCTTTGAAAAGCTTTCCAAGAATACATATAGGGACAGAGACAAAACCACCTGTAGAAAGAATGATTTCAGGTCTGAATGCCTTAATTATTTTGTATGAATCACAGAATCCCAATATAGTTCTAAAAAGAAGCTTAAGACTATTAAAATTAAATTGTCTCTGTAACTTTCCAGCTCGAATATATTTACATTGAATGTATGAATCTTTGAAAGTTCTTTGTTCTATCGAATTACCAGGCTCCTCTCCTACCATACCAAGATCTCCTCCTACATACATCAAGTTATTATCATTTAGAATGTATCTTTTTTCTAGTTCAGAGATCAAAGATTGGACTGCAGAAACATGTCCTCCTGATCCTCCTCCTGTTATAATTATTTTTTTACTTAAAACCTCTTTATTTTTCATTTGTATATCTGCTTACATTAAGTAGTATAGCAATTCCTATTAGTGTAACGATAGTGCTTGATCCTCCATATGTTAGTAATGGTAGTGGCATGCCAGTTAAAGGTATCAAACCGACATTTGCAGCTATGTTCAAAAAAGCTTGACATGTTAACCATATACCTATTCCTGAAGCTAAGAGTTTACCTTCCTTGTCGGGTGCATTGTTAGCTATATTCAAACTTCTCCAAAGAAAAACTAACCATGAAATAATGATTAATGTACCACCCAGAAAACCTAATTCTTCAAGTACAACAGCAAATATCGAGTCTGTAAAGGCTGTGTTTTCAACTAGGTATCCAAATCGTTGCCTTGATTGTCCAAAACCTTTTCCAAAGAATCCACCTGAACCTATCCCTATCAATATCTGTTGCATTTGATATCCAGAACCTTTTGGATCAGCAACTTCACCTGTTAGTAGTAAATTTAAGAATGTTTGTACTCTTTTTAGACGATATGGCTCTAGTATTGCAGCTAAAACAGCGAGTGGTACTAGAAGTAATATTGCTGCTAGTGAACTTATGGTATGAATTCTATCATTGCCAGCAATTAGGAACATTGCGAAAGCCGTTATGCAAAGAATCATTGTTGTACCTAAATCTGGTTCTAAAAGTATTAGGAGGGCAACTATACCAAGAATTGCAGAGAAACTAATTAAATTTTTTATAAAGCCTCTTTGTAGTGCTGATTTAAAATTTTTGTAAGTATAGTCTTGCTTGGCTAGCCATGATGATAGGTAAAGTATAATGGATATCTTTGCAAATTCTGCGGGTTGAATTTGTGGTAAAGAACCTATTGCAAACCATCTTCTTGATCCATTTATTACATCTCCAAAGATCAATACACCAAAGAGTAATAATATTGTTAATAACAGAATTGGTAAGGAAAATTTTAGTAATTTATGATAATCCCAAAAGTATATGATTGTTGCTGGTATTGCTCCTATTAATAGCCATATTAATTGTGATTTCAGAAAATAGAATTGATCTTGGAAAACGGTATTTGCTTGATATACGCTAGCATCAAAAATCATAATGGCACCGAATATTGCCATAAAGATTGTGAAGTAAAGGATTATACTGTCTGGATTGTGTCCTTTTAAGATGTTTTTCTTTGTGGTAGTTTTTCTCGACATGTTGATTATATTAATATACTATATATGTATAAAATGCAAAAGCTTAGGTCAAAAGAATTAGGTTTGTTATTTGTAGTCGGTGGACCTGGTGGTAGTGGTGCCTCAACTATTTCCAAGATGCTTGCAAAACATTTCAACCTTAAGCGTATATATGCTGGGCAAATATTTAGGGATTTGGTTAAAAATTATGGTTTTGATGAGTTGAATGATCTCTATGCTGAACTTCCAATAGAAGATATTTATGAATTTGATAGAGTAACTGATGATCAAATAATTAGAGAATCTCAAGAGAAAGATGTTTTAATTGAATCAAAAAATTTTGCTGGTGTATCTACAAACAAATGTATTCCTTGTACTGTTAAAATATGGCTTAAAAGTTCAGAAGATGTTCGTACAAAAAGACATATGAAAAGAGATGGTTATGACAAATTTCCGGTTAATATATTGAAATATATACAAATTAGAAAATTTTTAAAAGAGAGGTATGAATCAGATAAGAA
>CALLXA010000113.1 GCA_938015795.1 uncultured bacterium
ATAGCATGTTGAAAGTGTAAGAATTTTATCTTCAGAATTTAAATCAACATCAAAATCGTAAACACTTCTGTTTTTTATTAATTTAAGAAAATTATTATAACTACTATCATTACTAAAATTATTAACAATATAGTCACTAGTAACATTAATATGATAAACCGAAAAAACTTGCCACAAAGTATTTTGATACTCCGTAGACAATCTAATAACATGATAATTAGTATTACTTAACCAAGAACTTTTTAATATATTTCTCAATGTTCCAAACATAATAGAATCTATTCTTCCATGTGCATAAATTATCGTATTATTATCAAAATTCTTAATATCATTCCTAGAATCTAAAAAAACCCATCCAGCATTGTTTTTTTTCATCATAAAAGAATGATCTAAATAGTAATAGTTATCTTTATGTTGAACAAAAGGGTAGTTAATATTTGTACCAAGTACTTGAATCCACCCAACAGTTTCAGGATTTATATTTTTCAATTCAGAGAATTCAACATCTAACAATGAATTCTTTATATACTTCCAATACAGATCGTCATCTTCTGATGGGGGATTTACTAACAAATTATCCTCATTAGATTTGCTTTCCCTTAATTCAACAACTTGATTTATATGATCCAATTCATTATTCAATCTAATACCATCCAAATACCAGAAAAAGATTGATATGATAGAAAATAGAATACCTAAAATGAATATTTTAGTAAGATTTTTTTTTGATTTAATATTTTTGAACTTCATGCTTTGTTGACATATTTTACCCCAAGTACTAAATTGATACTAGTATAAATTGACTGCCTATTATTAATGCGATTTACTTCAAGAAATCTTTTTCGTATAAAAATATTTCTTTCAATGATTATATCCCTTGTGTTACTAATGTCTCCCATAAGTTCAATCATTGCTCTTGATGCTCCATTACAAAGCTTAGATGTAAATGGGACCAATATATACAATGTAACAGATGGATATAATGAATCTCATGGAATTGCTGGTATAACATTCAATGAATCTACACATACATTGACGATGACAAATGCTACTGTAAACAATATTGTAGCCAGTGGGGATCTTGATATTGTAATAGTCGGAACGAATACTATTAGTTCATTAACTGAAAGTTCTGCACTTCTTGCTATGGGCGGAGACCTAACAATAACTGGAGATGAATCTACATTATCTATTGCAGCTATCGCGAACAACCAACCCGCGATATCAATTGGAGCTGGTGGACGATTGACAATCGGTGCTACTGGAACATCAATAACAGTAACAGTAAGTCAAGGAATTTTAAATAACTGTGAAGATACATACATTGTAGACGGGAATACTTTTAACAGCCCCAGTATTGATGACCCCATGGGACCACCAGAAGGCGATCCTTTACAAATATCTATAGACGGAACATTAGTAATAGATGAAACGGCAGATCCACAAATTACTTCTGCAAATGGAGAAGGATGGAGTATAGAGAAAGGTTTTATGGGTATTTATCAATTAAATGTTGAATCAGAAACATCCTTAGGATACATTACTGGAATTGGAGATGGTGCACTATCTATAAGCTCTGTTGAAGGAGATTTTTCTATTCTCAAAAACGATGATGGTTGGTCTATCAATATGAATGGCAATGTAATGATTTTTCTAAGCAATGAATCTGGCAATATCGATCTTCTTGGTGGAATACATACAGAAGGGGATGTATCTGTTCGAGATGGAGACATTATTTCAATTGGTAATGCTGAAGTACCAAGTATAATTGGAATTAGCGCAAACAGCTTATATGTAGGATCAATCAACTTGCATATTTATACTTCAGGAACGGCTTTACAATATTACAATGACACTCCAGCAGAAGGCGAGGGTATGCTTGTAGAATCAGGATCAGCACACTCTTTAATAGTTGATAGTAGTATAGCTACATCGAATGTTTCAAACCTAAGAGTTTCAGGTGGTGGAATGATAGATTTATCATATACCTTAAGTTTAGGTACATTTATCCCAGAGGCTTCACATTGGCCATGGATAGATATGACAGGAACTGAAGAAGAAAATCCTTTACCAATAACAGTAGCTTGTGAAGAAGGAACTGATACTACAAATAAATACATTATGACTTCAACAGAGGGTAACTTTTCGCTACAATCAACAGCAGGTGCTCTATATCAGCTAGGATGGAATATACCTGGTGCTGATGATTCTATTGTTACAAATGGTAATGTTAGAGTAATAGCAGCGAATGGTTTTAGATTTACATCCGATGACTATACCGATTACTCCATAGAAGCAGGTAGTACAGTTACAATAGAACTATTACCTGACTATGGTTACCAATATGTATCTGGTGGTTTAAATGGTAACTCAACAGTTCCAGATGAAGGCAAGGCTTCATATACATTTACAATGCCAAATAATCATTTACACTTAAGTGCGATATTTGAAAAAACTTCAAATATTATTAACTTAGAAACATCAAAAATAGAAACTGCAACCATTAATGTACCAGAAACAGAAATTAATGGTAATGCAGAACTTTTAATAAATGACGCTACTAACATAGATGAGGAATCATTTGAAACTAGGGCAGGAGGTTTTGAGATTGATACATATTTAGATTTATCATTGAATGAAATTATATACAAAGGTAATAGCGAAGAAGCTTGGAGGACAAATATAACCGAATTGGAAAACAGTACGAATGTAACATTTACACTCTCAGATGAACTCAAGGGACATGCAGAATACATGATATTAAGAGAACACGAAGGTAATATTGAAGAAATAGAGGGAGTATACGATGCAAATACAGGAACATTGACATTTGATACCGATGCCTTTTCAACGTATGCAATTGCATATAATGATACTGAAAATCCTGCTACTTATGACAACTTAGTATGGGGCTTAGCTATTGGATTGATAAGTATAACTGGACTGTTTTTTATGAATAGATATAAGCAAGAGCTTTAGATTAACTTTAATACAAAAATATTTATACTTGCCCATATCCACACTATGGGTTAAAATAGGGCATGAAATTACACCTAGAACAAGAAGGAAAACAGAAAGAGCGTCTACAAAGAATACTTCCAATAGAAGGAAATACTCATAGACATCCATATTGCGATAAAAACGATAGCCATTGGTATTCAGTAGCATTAGAAAGATTAAGACTATCAAGTG
>CALLXA010000114.1 GCA_938015795.1 uncultured bacterium
GGAAAAAGGTGAGCAATCCTGCAAGTATTGGTGAAGTATTTCCTTTAAATAATTTTTTGCTTTGAAATTTTGGCAACTTAAATTTAAAGTTTTTAAAAAAAGGAAAAATATCTAACATATTAATTCCAAGTAAAAACATTACTAAAAAAAGAATTATTCCCGTTAAAAAATAGAAATTTGAAGAAAGTAATAGTGTATTACCTATGACTCCAAGTAAACTTCCTAGTATGAAAAAAGATATTATTCTGGAAATATGGAAAAGAAAGATTGGCTTTCTCCCTTTGTATATCGAAGATAGTGACAGAACAAAACCTCCAACAATGGCCATGCAAGAAGAAAGAGATGCTATTATTCCAAGCATGAATGCAGTTAGATATGCATTGTTTGGTAAATTGATGTTATCGAAAAGTTGTGTCTTTGGAAGAAAAATAAAAAGTAGAAAGATAGTTGATGAAATTAATAATGCAAATATAAATTCTCTCCAGTTTGTTTTAAATTCATCCTCTTGTACATAGTATCCATGTTTATTTATTTTTGAATTGATTAGTTTTAATAACTCTTTATTAAAAATTTTACTGTAAAAATTCATCTCTCCTTTTTTTGAATCTACTTTTACTTCGGAGATATCTTTTATATTTTTTAATTCTTTTTTTATTAACTGTTCACATGATTCGCAATGCATACCTTTTACATATATTGTTCTTTTCATTTTTATATGAAATTTATTTTAAATGTATACATACCCATACTACATGTCCCTGTTATATCTTTAGATGGGATACCAAAATCAAATGTTGTTTTGCCATCTGTTGGTAATTCCTGAGAAATCTTTAGAGATGGAACTCTAAAAGCTCTCTCACAGCCATATGAATTTTGTGATTCTATTTCAAGTACTGTTGGTACTCCTGCCTTTGCATATACCACTCTTGGTGAATATCCCCCTGGTTTTGAAATTATATGTATTATTTGTTTTCCAGAATCAATAGTTACATTCGAAGAAACTTCTTGTATTTTTTCTGGTTTGCTTTTTAATGCTACAACCAAAATTATAAAGAGAGATATTGAGATAGCAATTATTATTAAAATTTTGTTTTTCATATTGGCATACCCGCACCAGGGGTACAGGTATATAGTACTATGAATAACAGAAATGTCAAATATTACTTATTTTCGACCTTGAAAGATACAATTGCTTTTTCACTAGCTGTAAATTCACCAGTTTCGTATACATCTTTAATAACTTGTATACATATTTGATCTTTCTTTGGAGGTGTAATTGCTAATGTAACCAATACCTGTTCTGGATAGCTTTCAGCTACACTTGATGAAGTAGATATCATGTAACAAGGATTGGGTAATGTTCCTGTTATTGTGTATTTCCAATGATTTTCTCCAGAGTATGAATATTCAAATATAAAATCATCTTTAGTTATACTTTGTTGTGTATTTTGATCTTGCTCATCTTTCTCTTTTTGCATAACTAGATATATTTGATATGCAAAAGCTCCAAGAAGAACAATACCAAGAAGAAAGATACTAACTAAAAGAATCTTCTTTTTTTCCATAATTAAATTATTTAAAGTTATTTTTTTCTTTGTATTCTATTTTACTACAGTTTTAACTATATATATTTTATAAAAAATAACAGATACTTTGTCAGTTTCTAGATTTATAACGATGTTTTTTTTATCCACCCCCAGATTATCTAATTATTTTCTCAAATACTAATTCTTTTTTACCATCTTTAATCTCTTCGTTAACCTTTTTAAATCCATAACTTTCATAAAAGTTAATGGCATCAAATTGTTTAATACCTACCCAAAGTCTAACAGCATATATCTCAGAATTTTCTTTTATTCTATTAATTAATTCATCCATCAATAGTTTTCCTATTCCCTGCTTACGGTAATTAATATTAACATAGAAACTTCCAATGAATGCAGTTCCTTCTTTAACATCTTCATCTATTAATGCAGCACGGATTATTCCTACAACAGTTTTATCTACAAAAGCAAGAAGAACAATATTATTTATATCTGAAACCATATCTATCCAATATTCATCTGAATATTCTTCTGTTTTCTTTAAAGAGGATGTAAAAGCCTCTGGTTCACACCTTAAAGACTCTAACCTTATCTTTCTAAACTCTCTCCAATTAGATATATCACTTTTTATTATTTTAATATTCATAGATATACTATATTCATTATTAATATGGTAATGAATATTCAAATTCATCTAATTTGAAGTTTAAAATACAAAACAGCCAACGATCCTACAGAAAGATTTTTTGAAGGAGCACTAGGATAAGAATTCTTCTATATTACCCATAAATTACTTCCAAACATATTCTGTAAATTCCACTTCTTTGTAGTATCAACAGCTTTTTCTAAACAAATGAATCTTTCTTCTGTGTAACTTTGTAGTTTTTGTAATGTTTCGTCCTTTAAATCGCCATCTAGGGTAACGTAGGCGTGTTTCTCTCCATCTGTTACCTTGTATATATTGTTCTTAGTAAATTCAGATAATTTTTCTGCTTTGAAGTTGAGAGTAAATCCATCTTTAAGTAATACTTCGTACATTAGATCGAATTCATCGAATTTGAATTCTAATTGTGTACTTGCTTCTTCTATGTATTTAGCCAATGCCTTTTTATTTTCTTCTTCTGTCTTTTCTGGATCTGGTGTAAAGAGATTTTCTGGGAAATAGCTAGGTGATAGTGTAAATACTTTAAATCCTAAGTCTCCTTCAGCTTTTTCATCTTTGAGTTTATTTGATACTCGTTTTACTCTTTCGATACAGATATCTGATATTTTTTTATATCCTGCTTTATATGCTTCACTATTTTCGTCTGTTTTTTCTGGGATTTGTACTAGTATGAATTTTCTATTTCCACCATCTTCTTTATTTAACTCCATTACTGCTTGTGCTGTAGTGCCTGAGCCGGCGAAGAAGTCTAATACTAGATTCTCTTCGGATGATATTGGGTCTATACTAAAAAGTAAAAGCTTCTTTATCAATTGGGATGGTTTAGGGAAATCAAATATTTTAATATTCGGAAATATTGAATTTATCTCCGCCGTGCCATCTTGTGTATAGATATCGTCAATCACACTTATTGGTGTACCTTTCTTAAGTTCGCCGTCTTTGTCTTTAAGATAACCTTTGAAACGAACACTCCATTTCCCATTACTCATTTTGTTGAATACTAACTCATTGTTATTCTGTGCTTCAACAACTCTCTCTCTTGACCAGAGCCATTGCTTTTTGGGCCAAATTTCTTCCCCCATATATTCAATTGGGTATCTTAAATTGGGACGGTCTGCAAGGCTCGTAGTTTCAAGAGGCCATGTCCCATATGGTCCTCTTTCCTCAAACTTCTCGTCTTTCTTACTGTAAATTTTTAAAGCCTTCGCTGATAGCCGTGTTGAGATAGAAGACACATTTTGATAATCCTTACAATAACATAGAATATATTCGTGAACGTCGATGACTCCACGAGTTTTAGCTCCAGCACCATACTTACTCTTCCATACTAGTTCTGATACAAAATTCTCTTCTCCAAATACTTCATCTAGCATTTTTCTTAGGTTGCATACCTCGTTGTCATCTATGCTAACAAATATTAGTCCTTCGTTCTGTAATAAATTTCTTGCAATAAGTACTCTAGGATATATCATATTTAGCCAATTACTATGGTATCTACCTTGTGATTCTGTGTTTGTGTCTAACTTAACTCCATCTTGTGTAGTACCAGACTTTTCCCAATATGCTTTTTTATCTTCTGAAAAGTTATCGGTATATATAAAGTCATTACCAGTATTGTAGGGTGGATCAATGTAAATACATTTGATTTTTCCCTGATATGACTTTTGAAGAAGCTTTAATACTTCCAAGTTATCACCTTCAATTATCAAATTCTCTGTATTGTCGAAATCAATACTTCTATCTTTATCAGGCTTTAACATTGCTCTAGAAGTAGTGAATGCATTTCTCTTTGCTGACATCTTCCCAGCCCAGTTGAATTCATATTTCCCTTCAGATGTTGAAGCAAATTGTTTTAAAAAGTTTCTAAGTTCGTCTTCGTTTAGATTTCCTTCATCATTGAAAAGAGTAGGGTATATCTTTTTTAGTGACAACAATAATTCTTCGTAATTATTGTGAGATTGCTTTTGTATCTTTTGCATTTTTTTGATCAATCAAATTAAGTGCATTATCTTTTGTAAGTAAGACTTTCATTTGCCTTATTGCAGTATTATTAAGCTTAATTAGTCTCTCTTTTTGACTTAGACCTAGATTTATATATTCAGCATTTAGTGATTCCAAATTTGTTAAACACACTAATTGTTCTATGGTTGCTTGATCTCTAATATTACCCTTCGCCTTTGGATTTGCATCTCGCCATTCTTTGGCTGTTACACCAAATAAAGCAGTATTAAGTATATCAGCTTCGTTTGCGTAAATTACATTTTCTCTTAACTTCCCGACTTTGTTTGGAACAATGTTTTGTTTTATCGCATCTGTATGTATACGATAATTTACTTTTGATAGTACTCTTTTAACATTCCATTCTAGTGTCTGGGCTTCTTGTTCTTTTAGAAGTTGATACTCTTTTATTAAGAACAGCTTAAATTCAGGCGATACCCAACTAGCAAATTCAAAGGCAATATCTTTATGTGCAAAAGTTCCTGATCCATATCTTCCTCTGCTGGTTTTTATTCCGATTGCATTTGTTTTTGTTATCCATTTTTCTGGTGATAGAGTAAAAGAGTTTAATCCGGACTCTTTTCTAAAGGAGTCGAATTCGACCCCTTTAAAATTTTCGTTATTTATTGATTCCCACAAACCTAGAAATTCTATGGTACTTCTTGTTCTCAACCAGTTTTTTACAACATCCTTAGGATCTTCGGGATTCTTATATCTAGCAATATCTGTAAGCGAAATAAATTCGTCTTTAATATTTACTCCTACATTTTTTACTGTTAATTCGTTTTTCATACTTGTAATTTATTCTTAAAGCTATTTAGATTCTTTACAGGTGCCATATATTTCTCAAAGCCAATTGCTTCAAAATGTTTAATAGCACACTGAATCTTCATTTTCTCTTCGTCTTTTAGCTCATTAATATCGTCTGTACCTTTAGTTTCAATTACAAAGTAGTATTTTGTTTCTCCACCTTTTTCAAGGTCTTTTTTCTCCATTACTAAAGCGAAGTCTGGATTGTAGGTACCAATAGGTGTTTCAATTTTGTACCACTTTGGTAGCTTTACAAATGCCTTTACTTTGTTTTCTTGGTCTATATCTAGTACAAAGTCTTTTTCGATTGCAGAATCGTATTCTACGGCGTCATAGACCCCTTTACGTGCAGGTACAACATCGTTGTAGGTTTGTGGATCGAACTTCTCAAAATCTTCGATTGGGAATTCTTCATTAGTTGGTTGATAACTTATTACTCTGACCATTTCTGTGTTAAGAACTCGTTTTATTCTCTTTACTGCTTCTGTTAAATACACAACAGGATTTTTAGTAAGCATATGTTGATTAGATATTTTGCTTAATATCTCAATTACTGTTTTTATACTTAGGGATGTTTGTTCTGATAGCTGGTCGATTAGGTCGATATTTGCAACAGAGCTTTTTGCTTTTGTAGAAGTCTCTCCTTTTGAAAGTATGTTTTCATTTATATCTTGTGATTCGTTTAAACTTCTAATCTGTATTGCTTGTGTCTGTATGATTTGCTCCCTTACTACGATTGAATTAAGCTCATCTACGCATTTATCAACTAGTTCCTGTTCTCTGAATGACACCATATATTTGGTTTTCTTCTGTATCTTTTTCCAAAGATTTTGGAAGTCATTGCTGTTTAGAATATCTCTATTAATTCCAATCTTATTCGCACCTTTTTTAGCGTTACGTACTTTCGTTTGTCTTGTATCACCTGTTTCTTCAATAATTTCGTCTTGATATTGAGTAACAAAGGCGTGATAGCTTTCATTTGGAATCACAGTGAGTAGGTTTATCTCTTGTCCTTCTGTTACTGTATCAGGATCTCTATATCTCTCTCCTGTTTTATCTACACATATTCTTAATCCTCTACCGATTTCTTGTCTCTTTTTTGCTTCACTATGTGATTCGTTTAATGTACATATTTGGAATACATTAGGGTTATCCCAACCGACACCAAGTGCTGAGTGTGAAAAGATGAATTCTAGAGGTTCTTCAAAAGACAGTAATCGCTCTTTGTCCTTCATAATGAGATTGTAGATCTCTTTGTTTTTCTGCATTGAGTTAACATTATCGGTAAACTCATCGGACTTGGTTTTTGCAAAGTATCCATTGTGTACCTGTTCTATGTTCTCAGGCTCTTTTCCGTATTTTTCTTTGAATTCTTGCTTATACAAGTCTACAAATAACTTTTTAATAATGCCGTCTGGATTTACATAGTTTGCTACTCGGTCAATAAAGAATAGGGATAATACTTTGATTCCTATATCTTTGTATTGTTCTTTCTTCTGGAAATGTCTTTTAATTGTCCAACGTATCTGTTCTCTAAAGATTGATTCTTTATCCCATCCGTGTTTTGATCCTCTCGTTAGTTCAACACCATTGCTGAATTTCACTTTTTCAGTATTATCCATTAAATCTTTATAGATCCTCTCAATAATCCAACCCTTGTATGCTGGGTTTTTAGTTTTTTCTTCAAGGTTATCTAATTCTTTAAAGTATCCGTCTTTTGTTTTGAAATCAGTTCCAACCTTGTAGTTAAGTTGTAGTTTAGCTTCTGGCTTTGCAGTTGTGAGCTTTATTTCTTTAAATTCTATTTCGACATTGCTTTGCGTGTTTTCCTCGTGAATGGAGTAGACTTCAATCTTTTTAACTAAACCTTGATTGTATGCTTCATATGGTGTGAGCCTGTATACGAGATTTATGGGCTTCTTATGTGTGGCTGAGTATCTTATCTTGAATAGCGGGTCTAGTTGATTGAACCTCTTTTCCATATTCTTACTATCCATTCCTTCTTGAGGT
>CALLXA010000115.1 GCA_938015795.1 uncultured bacterium
GAGAAGATAGGGATATTAAGTGATTTAACTTTAGGGTCGTATTCAATGATGATAGGTGAAAGGTAATCGGAGAAGGAGTTAGGGATATTATCATCGGAGATTCCCCCGAAAGGGTTGGGAGAGAAAGGTTCAATAAGATTTCTGATGTTGGTATCTGAATCTGAACAGGAGATAGCGGATCCGTTGAATGAGCAGATAATTTTACCGATAAGGTATCCTGAAGGAAGGAATCAGTGAATAACGGTCTGAACTCAGTTATTTTCGTTAGTGGAGAATTTTTTGCGAAGATAGAATCTGCTGAGGAACTTGAGATCGTATCTTTGAGCGGTTGTCTTGTCACAAGAAGTTATGAAATAAGGACAAGTTCGAGAGTTTTCTCTGGAGCCACCAAGCGTATTGGAAACTCGGAGAAGTCATTTGATGTATAGCTGATTGGAATTATCAGCATTGATTTGTTCTTGGGTGATTTTGCTGGCATGAGTTCAGTCGTACCTGATAATAGCTCAATCAGTATAGATGAAAGATTCGAGATTTGTGACACTATTGTTTACATAGATGTTTCAGTGGGAAATCTGATCTGCGGATCAGTTAAGAACGATGATACCGAGAGCGGAGTTAGCATTTTGTTGAATATCACTGTCGATATAAACATTAGCACCAACGACAATAACAAGAATTTTTTGGTTATTTGTAGAAGAAGATGAGATTGTGAGATCAGATCAATCGTTTTTGTATAATATTTTGAATCAGTTGTATTCTTTAAGTTCTTGGGAGAAATTGAAAGAAGAGGAAGGATAAGTATCCATTCATCTAGTGAGTTGAGTAACTTTTTTACGAACGTTGTTGGTAAGAGTAAACTTTTCATTGGCTTTACCACCGAAGTTGTTGGACAAATCTCCACCTCCTGCAAGGATCATGGTAGCTTTTTCTCCTAGATTAGAAGAGCCAATCATTCAGATGATTTTGATGTCAAACTGCTTGACTAGGGAATTGCCTGTATAATCAAGGGATCAACTGGAATCTACAGCAGCACTATTTCGAAGTCAGGTGAGATATCAGTTGAATCAGGATAGAGAATTAGATAAGTATTTGGTGGCAACGTAGGTAGTAACATCGGCGGCATATCAAGTGTAGGAAGCGGCATGAGAATTGAGAAGATATCCGATCCCAAATTTATTGGCGTGAGCAATATTGTTGTCACCGATATCAGAAGGTCTAATATTGGTAGATATGGTTTTATTGTCGATGCTACAGTCTGATCAGAAGTTTTTGAAATAGGATTCAGATTGGCTTCTGAGAGCTCTGACACAAAGTTCTTTTCAGTTTTGAGGAGAAACAGAAGTATCAAGATCGCTGTAATCTCATCATGTAGCATATCAAGAAAGATTAGAGGTTCTAGGATTGTTTTTTAGAACAAGTTCAATAGCTCAAATCCTTGAATTGTCGTTGAAGAGAGAGGAGTTTTGTCTAAAGAAAATAGGATAAGGATTCCAAACTCATTCAGAAGGCTGGTTTCAGGAAAGAACAGTGAAGAAAGCAGGTTTATAATTAAGGATAGTGCTTGAATTGATATGTATTTTAGTGTCATTAATCCCTCAAGCCGGTCGATCAACGGATTTGGAATTATTTTGATCGGAAACGGTATCAGCGAAGTAGGTAATATTAAGATCGCCGATAGCTGGGTTGTAGGCGGCATGAGTAGGAGAGAATCAGATAAGACCTAGGAAGTATTTTCATTTGGTGTTGTCGGTGTTAGGAGATCTGATTTGATTGACATTTTCACAGTTAAGAGGAGAGATCATAGAACAAATTTGCGTATAAGATTTGGTTCCCAAAAGAGATTGAGAGAAAAGGGTTTGTCCAGATAATGAGAAGAAGATACCTCATTCTCAAGTTTTGTTGTATTGGTCAAGCCTGTGAGTACTTGAGTAACGTAGATCAAATTGTACATTTCTTCATATATCAGCTACAGGGATAATCTTGTTTCCGAATATATCTCTTAATACTGTGAGTCAAGAAAGTTGATATTGTCAGTCAGCAATCCCAGTTAAAGCGAAATCGTTGGAATGGAAAGCAAGTCAGGATCGGTTAGGCGCATTAGCGTATAGATTCCAGGAGAAATCTTTGGAAGAACAGTTTCAAGCTTGATCACATAGATTAACGACTTGAGCGTTGTAGACTCTTTTACCGTCGATAGTATCCTCATCATTGTCAACAAGAGAGACATTCCGGTCAATATCGAGTTTGTTACAGTTGGATCAAGGAGAAGGACATAGCTCTAGATTAGAGATATTTATACCACTAAGTATGCTGTGGACTCAAGTTTGAGCAAGAGAAGAGATATGTCAGTCGTTGATGTTGTATGTTTCGTATCGATAGTCCATTCATACGAGAGGAGCACATTTGGTGTTTTTGCTATCACATCAATCTAGATTATCGGTTCATTCGTCGTATAGTATGTTATAGTTTTTTTCCTCTGTATTGGCAAGAATATTTTTGACAGGAATAACATCTCAAGAAAGCTGATTTAGAGTTTCATCGATTTTGGAGATATCAGGAGGGGTTTTATCGTATCTGTAAGGTCCCATGGTATAAACGGTCTTCCGTCCAACGTTATCCTGAATACATATATAAAGATAGTGTTCTCATTCTTGAGTGAGTTTGATACTGGAGATAGCAACTCAATTACGTGAATTAGGAAGAGTGAGAGTAGTTCAGTTGGAATAACAGTTGTCTACTCATCATTGATAAGACCAAGAATATTTAGCATATCAAATTTCGCTGGAGTTCCAAGCGGTGTTGGAAGTGTGTCATATGCCAGAACCTCAGTTATCATTGATTGAGATGTCGATATCAACAGGTTTATTTTGCCAATCGTTCGTAGTCGGTGAAACTGATGCCGTAGATATTTCATTATCTCTATACCGACACTTCATATTTCCATCTGTACTAGCTTGCATTTTTGCACCCATAGGACACCCACTTCATCCCCGTACAGGGTTTCCATTGATATCAACACATCTTCAGTTAACTCAAAAAGTATCTTCTTC
>CALLXA010000116.1 GCA_938015795.1 uncultured bacterium
TACTGTAATGATGGGTATACTCTTGGATCAGATAATATGTGTCATAAAACAGGATCAACTAGTGAATCTCTTAAACCGACAGTAGGAAATACTCCTGCTTTTACCTCAGGAGATTGTCCTCCAGAAGGTGATATAGTTATAACCTGGTGTTATCCAGAGGATGGTAATACAAAATCCGGATATGTATATTGCGGTTTCAAGATAGTTAATAATAAAGAGAAGTATTGTCAAGATACTGTTTTAGGAGGAGTTAAAATGGTTTGTGGAGATGTTGGAGATGGGCAAATTCCTAAGAAATGTCTGCCTACAGGATTTAGTAACTGGGTAAATCCATAGTTTTATCCTTTTATTCAAAAAAGAGAGATTTCTTGTATTGTGTAAGGCATCTACCTTCGAACCGTGGGGTACTAAAAAGTGGTCCGGAAATGAATATTTTCATCCACCAGAATGTGAAATTGAAATGCTTAAAATTAAGGGCGATTTTATGAAGCAACCAAGGGATTCCTATGTATAGTGGACAGGTCTTGTCGCAACCTTGAAAGAATGGCGGGACATACACGTCTGGACCCTATGTAAAATGAGAATGAGACAAAAGAGACAGTATAAAAAAGAGAAGGGTGCTGTGTCTCTATTTTGATCACATCAATATATTACTAAATCTATTAATAAACTTCTGAATACAAAAATACTGTTACTATAGCGGTGTTTAAAAAAGTGGAATATACCAATTTACAGGAACTTTAGATTTATTTTCACTTCACATATTTATATTACTATGGGTATTTAAATCTGGCTAAAAACTCTTGACAAATTAGCACTCTCGGTGTTAAATTGCTAGTAGGTAAATGATTAAGGAATTTATGTAGATTCACTTATCGTTTATGCTGAATCTGATTAATTCCCCAAAGTTTATCTTGTCTCATATATTATTTGGTTATCTTAATGATATATGGGCGGGTTCTTTACAAGTGGTTTTATCTAAACCACAAAATCAAACAATTTAAATATTTGTTTTATTCAGTTTATCTGAATTGTACTGGATTACAATCCAGTAATTACAAATTAAAGTTGTTTGTATAGCCCTTCTCCCCGGGTTTTAAAATAGGGGAGAGTATATTTATTTAATTTGTTATTCCTTACAGCAATGAAAATAACAAAAAAAAGTACAGGGGGAGCAAATACATTAGCTAACCCAACTTACACACCAATTAGAAGTGTATTTGACGATTTTTTCCGATTCCCATCTATAATGGATGAGATGTTTAATAGGTCTTTAATGCCAAGTTATACATCTTTGTCTGCAGATTTATGGGAGGAAGATGATAATTTCTTCGTAAAAATGGCTCTTCCAGGAGTATCCAAAGAGGATATAGACATAGAAATAGATGCTGATACAATTAGAATCAAGGGTGGAAGAAAAGAAGAGGAGAAAGATGAATCGAAGAAAAAATATTACTTTAGATCACTAGATACTCAGTTTGAACAGATTTTTAATCTTCCAACTATAGTAGATTCCGAGAAAACAGAGGCATCATTTAAAGATGGTATCTTAACTGTAAAGTTACCAAAAGCAGAGCAGTATAAACCTAAGAGAGTTGAAATTACTAATTAACTTTAAGTTGAGAAACAAAGAAAGTGGGCGAAAGCCCACTTCGCTTTTTTGTTAACTACTTCATAAATCTTTTACTTTTCTGTTCCACATAAGCATTCTACTTTCGAACCAAGAGGTCTTAAAAACATTTTTTGACCATTTCCATCACTGGGCTATTTATTTGGAAATGTCTGATTTTGATGCCAAAAAACTCAATCCTATATAAATTACTACAAATATTAGAAAATGAGGAAAATCTTTTCATTTATTAATATTTTTTGTTTTTAATTGTATAATTTTACTGTGATTTAACTTGTTAGTTTAAAAGTATGGAAAGAGTTTGTGATATTTGTGGGGTAAGACTTTCTACTCATACCATAACGCTAATAAAAAACGGAGTAAAAAAAACTCTTAACCTTTGTGATATTGATTATCCTAAATACAAGGGTAACACTTTTAGATCTCCGATGGAATCTTTCTTTTCGCAAGATCCATTTGGCAGTTTCTTCGATTCTGAATATACTCAATATTCAAATCCCAGATATTCGGAATCTCAGAATGAATCAGAATCTATAGACATTAGTCAATATTTTTCGGATGGAACAAAAAATTTAATGCAGTTGGCAGCACAAAAGGCGGTTGAAATGAACAGGAGGGAGGTTGATACAGAGCATCTTCTTCTTGCCTTAATTACAAATGATATCGTTCAAGAAATATTGAAAAATTTTAAAATAGAGGTGAAGGACATAGAGGGATATTTAATAACCAATTCACCAAAGGGGGAAACTGAACTTCAAGAATTATCCAGTATCTCTATATCTCCAAGGATAAAGAATGTTTTACAAAATAGTTTCCAAATTTCTAGGGAGTTAGGTCATAGCTATGTAGGACCCGAGCATTTGTTGATTGCACTAACACAAGAGAGCGACGGTATTGCAGGAGATTTATTGCAAAAATATGGGTTGACTCCAGAGAGTATAAGGCAGAAAACTATTCGTGTTGTAGGAAAAGGCGCACAAGATGGTAAATATATTCAAAAGTCTAATACCCCAAAGCTTGATAAATATTCCAGAGATCTTACAAAATTAGCAAACGAGGGCAAATTGGATCCTGTTATTGGTCGCTTTGACGAGATTGAAACCACAATAGAGATACTTTCAAGAAGGACGAAAAATAATCCTGTGCTAATTGGAGAACCAGGAGTAGGTAAAACTGCAATAGTGGAGGGACTTGCTCAGAAAGTTTTCAATAATGAGGTACCTGAAGTTTTGCAAGGAAAAAGGGTTGTAGAATTAAATATAAACTCATTAGTTGCAGGTTCTAAGTATAGAGGGGAATTAGAAGAAAGGGTAAAGGATGTACTGGATGAGATTTTAGAGAACAAAGAGAATTTAATAATCTTTATAGATGAATTACATACAATTGTTGGAGCAGGAGGAGGAGGTAGTGAAGGAGGCGGAGATGTCTCACAGGTTATAAAACCAGCCTTGGCAAGAGGGGAGTTACATCTAATAGGTGCTACAACTCTAAATGAATACCAGAAATACATCGAAAAAGATGCAGCTCTAGAGAGGAGGTTCCAACCGATTCTTGTTGGAGAGCCAACAGTTGAACAAACGGTTGAGATTCTTAGGGGATTAAAAGATAGATACGAGGCTCATCATAAAGTAAAAATTCTTGATGACGCTATTGTTGCCGCAGCTGAGCTTTCAGATAGGTATATTACTAATAGATTCTTGCCAGATAAGGCAATTGATCTTATAGATCAAGCAGCGTCAAGAGTCAGGATTCAATCTGGATATTTGACCAAGGAGATAAAAGATATCGATAGTGAGATTCAAAAAATACAAAGAGAAATAGATTATGCATCGTCACATAAGCAACATGATAAAGCAAAAGAGCTAGAATCTAAGCTAAAAGAAATAAGTGAAAAGAAAGATAATTTGCTTAAGGATTGGAAAAGGATAAAAGGTATAACAACATCTGAGGTTACAAGAGAAAATATTGCTCAAATAGTTTCAAAAATTACAGGTATTCCAGTTAATGAATTAACACAGGAAGAAAAACAAAAGTTACTGGATATGGAGAGGAGGTTGCATGAAAGAGTTGTTGGTCAGAATCAAGCTATAGAAGCTGTGTCGAATGCTATTAGATTAGCAAGAGCTGGTCTTACAAAAAAGAATTCGCCTATAGCAACATTTCTTTTCTTGGGTCCTACTGGGGTGGGTAAAACAGAGCTTGCAAAATCACTTGCTTGGATAGTATTTGGTGATGAAGATGCGATGATTAGAATAGACATGAGTGAATATATTGAAAGACATTCAGTTTCTAGGTTAATAGGTGCTCCTCCTGGTTATGTAGGATATGATGAAGGTGGACAATTGACAGAGAGAGTAAGAAGAAGACCTTATTCAGTTATTCTGCTTGATGAA
>CALLXA010000117.1 GCA_938015795.1 uncultured bacterium
CCCAATAGATTACTACTATGTGGCATACTCCATGCTTGATTTGTAGTTGTTAATTCACCTACAGCACCATCTGTTGGTAAACAAAATACAACATCCCATGAACCAGTTATTTCTGTAGGATCTTTACCTACACCACTGTTATATATCTGACTTATTTCATTACCATTACCTATATCTGTACCATATGTTCCATCAAATAGAACACGACGATAGATAGTTAAGCCTTCAATGATTGCATTCAATGGATTTGAATTATCATACAAAGAACCAATCTTTCTTGTTGTGCTAGAAGAAATACTACCTCCAGTTGTATCACCATAATAATTAACACCATTTATAGATATACCAATATAATTGGAATCCTTAATCGGTGTGTTTACATTCCATCTTATTACAACATTATATGTATTCCCTGCAACCCAATTAGATACATCTACAGAATATGAAAAATCCCAATTACCAGTAAAATAGAGCTTACTATCAGAGCCCTTATATATTTGAACTCCAGAAGCATTGTAAATCTCATGTCTAACACCATCATTCCCATTCCAAGCTGGTGTTATCCAAAACACATAACTACCTTGACTATCATCTGAGCTATCAGCCAAGAGATCAGCAATAATTGAACCTCGAGAGTAAGATAATTGGTCAACTTTTCCGTTGTCTATACCCTGAACCAATACACCACTTGCAAAAGGTCCTTCTGTATTTCTCTTTGCCATTTTAGCTACAAATGTACTCGCAGAGAGATTAACATTTGAATATCCCTTACTCCAATATTTATCAAATGTACTATTTTCAAAACTTGGATTTAATACTTTGTTTGTAGTACTCTCTTCTAAAAATATACCCTCATGACTCATAACTTCACTATCACCTATTGGTGTATCGTTTGTATATTGTGCTCCTACTACTAATCCATGATTACCATTGCCAGAAGCATCATATGCTACAGAATTACCTGTAACACCTAAAGTTGTTTGTAAGCTTGTTTGTATTGTATTTAAACGAGAATCTTTTCCATTTTCATCAAAGTGATAGAGGGCTACAAGACCATTACTAGAATCGGCAATAGGATTATTATACAAATCGAGAACCTCATTAGCTGATAAAGCTCTATCCATAACCAAAACCTCATCCATAATTCCTGAGAACTTGAATACACTTGAACCAACGGAATTCGAGGCAACACCTATATAAAAATCACGACTAGAGACTGTCAAACCAGCTTTAGCCGCATGTCCTAATTCATGACCGTTTTTATAAATATATAGGTTAGTACCATCATATACAGCAGTAACTAAAGTCCATTCATTAGGTTGCACAGAACCTCCGAAAGTAATTCTCCCAGTATCTCCAGGCGAATTTATAGAAGCATAAATACTACCTCCAATTAATTGCAATGCGTATCCATCAGTTGCATAATTATATTTACTAATAATAAATTGCTCTCCATTGATGTCTCGTGGGTAAATCCAAGCACTCATTGTAATAGGGCCAGTAATATTGAAATCTTCTGAATCTGAACGAACATAATCATCATATTCATCAAACTCTAAAGCACTACCACCACTACTATATCTAATAGCACCTGTTTGAGCACTAGGAGTTTCTCCATTTACACATGTACTATTACCATTTAAAGGACATACTGTTGTAGCCTGTACTGTATCTATATCGTAAACAGAAGTACCAGAATCAACCCAAGTTGGATCGCTCCCTTCTACAGTAACCAAAGATCCTAAATAAGCATATAATCCACTTCCAAATTCATCATAAATTTGTTGATTACTAACGCCTTCAAAAGAATAGTATGAATGAATATCCAAATTATTCCAATCTTCAACACCTGCGTATATCTGGGATACTTGAGAAGCATTTAACCCATCCTTAACAATAAGAACATCATCAACATCTCCCTCCAAGAAACCCGCTCCTTGCGTGTAATAAGTTCCATTCTGGTAATAGCCAACAAAACCAATATAATGAAACTTCATAAAAGTAGATGGTAAAACTCCACCTTCCAAATCAAAAGTATCTACAAGAAGACCATCAATATAAAGAGAAACAATATGACTGTCCCAACTCGCTACCGCATGATGCCATTTCCCATCATTAACAGCTTGAGATGACGTAATCTGCGTAGTAGAAGAACCACAAACACTTGTACTATTAGAAAAACAAACATTAAGAAGCCCTTCCTTTATGAAAAGATTATAAGCATATGCAGAGCTATTATAATACTCCGTCATAACGCCACCGTTACTATCTGCAGTACGAAACCATACACTAAGAGATAAGTCAGAAAACCCAGGCAAATCATAATTCAACTTCATTGCATCCATACCATCCAGCCTCAAATACCTTTCCCTTGGGAAACGTGGTTCTTCTACACTATCATTCCCATAAAACAAAACATAATGATTATCAATATCACTACCATTCACAAAACCCTCAGCTGTAGAATAACTTAATTCTTTTTTCAATTTGAAACTAACCTTAGTATCATGACTATCCAAACAAGAAGTACTACCACTACCAACAACAACATCCCTAGGAATCTCAACCATAATACCCGTATCCTCTGGAATATACCCAACCCTCAAATCATCACAATCATCCTGAATACTTTCTAAATTAGCAGTATCTACAACAACAGTAACAGTATCATCCTCAGGTAAAACAACATTACCAACATTCCTAACACTCAAATCTTTCCTATAATCCCAATCCAAACCCAACCAATTAGTATCCTTACCCAAAGTAACACTACTTGCTGTAACAATAACATTATCACTACTACCAGTTATTAATGTAGTATTACTACCATCACCAATACTCCAATAGCTTTCATCCAATGCAAATATTTTAAGACTTGCAAAAACAACAAAGGACAAAGTTAAACCTATGGAAAGTAATACAATATATTTCTTTTTTAGTTTTAAGTCTTTAAACTTCTTTTTAAGACTAAAGAGGGCAGTCATACTTAAATATTATCACTATCGAAATAACCTTTCAATGAAATATTACAAATATTTTTAACCCTATCTTTTCAAGCCCAACCTCTCAAACATATCACTTGAATTACTCTTAACAAAAGACTCTTTTTGATACAAATATTTAGGCAATGTAAATACAAATTTACTACCCTTACCAACCTCACTCTCAACTCTAATATCACCACCCATTTTTTTTATCAAATTAAAAGACACATACAAACCCAAACCAGTACCACCAGGTCTCACA
>CALLXA010000118.1 GCA_938015795.1 uncultured bacterium
TAAACGAATATGCTAAGAAAGATTTTGAGGATTTTACAAAGGATCCATCTAAGCTAGTGGTAATACCAAATGGTCATATTTTTGATGAAATTGAGAGAAATATTAATATTGAAAAAGATAGCCCTATTCGTTTGATATTCCCTGGGTATATATGTGAAAGAAAGAATCAATTATTTTTAATTAAGATGCTAAATTATTTAGATACAAAGAGAAAGGTTGAATTGCTTTTACCTGGTAAATTCCATACCTCTGATTATGAAGAGCTAGTAAAAAAGGAAATATCTTTATTACCCCAAAACAGAGAAGTTATCCTTCCTGGTTATATAGATCATGATGAGTTATTAAAATTATATTCTAAAACACATTTATTTGTTTCTGCTGCATTGGCGGAAGTTCAAAGCCTTTCTGTTATTGAATCTTTAGCTTTTGGCACACCTGTTGTTGGTTTGTCAAATACAACAACAACTGAATTAATTAAAGATAATTATAATGGTACAGTTCTTGATTCAGAAAGTACTACACCACAAGATTTTGCAAAGTATGTTTCTAATTATTTTAATTTGTCTCAGAGTAAATACTTAGATGTTTGTAGAAATTGTAAAGAGAGTGTTAAATTCTTAGAATATTCAAATGTAAGTAAACAGTTTATTGAGTTGTATTCAAAACTTATCCAACAGGGTAAACAGATTGAAAAGCAAGATAGAGGTTTGGGATATTTAAAAAGATTTTTAAAGTTCGTAGATAGTAATGAAAAGAAAAAAATCAATTATAGATATGGAATATTTTTGGGTGTAGTTTCTCTTGCAGTAGTTACTGGTTTAGGAGCCATAACAATAGGTAAAAAGATACAACAAATTAGAAAAAAGAAATAAAGCTATTTCTCTATATATGTTAACTGAATACTTTTTATAATATTCCCCTCTTCTGCTGCTTTACTTGTATCTAATGAGTAAGAGTAAGCATTATCTCCAAGATCTTCCTTTTGCATGTATTTTGCTCCATCAGTTATCTCGTATAATGTTTTTGATGTTAGTTCCTCTAAGCTATCTTTTTTAAAGGTGTAGTCTGATCTCCAACTATGTTGAAAGACATTTGTTTTTGTAGAAGAGAGATATTCATTATTTGGATCATAATTTTTATTAAGAGAACCAAAATCAAAAGGATTATCAGGTAATATGTTTTTATCTACAAAGGCAGGGAATAATTGTCCAGATCCTCTTAAATATTTGCGAGAATCATTTGGATTTCTTATAGATCCTACATATTTATACTCTGCGTATGAACTGTTCTCCATTGTATAATTCTGAGGTAATTCTGCTGTTACTAATATATTGTAATATACACTTGATTTGCAATTATCTGGTTCTATTTGAATACCGATCTTTCCTGTAATACCATCTCCTTTTATATCAATTATCTTTTTGTTGTATTTCTCATATATTTTAATACACTCTTCTTTACTTAAAACTTTTGTATTTGATGAGCTAGAGGGTTTAAGGAATATTACAAAGGAAAAGTTTATTAATATAATTAAGATCGGAAGAGCACACGTCTGAACTCCAGTCACGGCTACATCTCGTA
>CALLXA010000119.1 GCA_938015795.1 uncultured bacterium
ACGAGATGTAGCCGTGACTGGAGTTCAGACGTGTGCTCTTCCGATCTACTAAATAATTACGAACACAACTAAACTTCCCATAATTAAAATTAGATAAACAATGAAATGATCGATATAAAAAGAATATTAGAGGATAGAGAATTTGTAAAAAAAGGATTACTAAAAAGAATGTCTGAAGAGAAACTAAATCTTGATGATATTGTTGATACATATAATAAGAAAAAAGAATTACAAACACAATTTGATACTCAAAGAGCACAACAGAAATCATATAATGATCAAATGGCTAAAGTTGAAAAAGGTAGTGATGAATTCAAAGAGCTATTAACAAACTTAAAACAGAAATCTAACGAAGTAAAAGAGATTGAAACAAAATTAAGAGAAGTTGATTCTAAATTAACATCACTCTTAGAAGTATTACCAAATATCCCTGATGAAGATGTAGTTGCAGGAGAGAAAGAAAGCAATGAAGTAATAAAAGAGGTGGGAGAGAAGCCAACATTTGAATTTAAGATAAAAGATCATTTGGAATTAGGAACTAATTTAGGAATGTTTGATTTCGAAACAGCTGCAAAGATATCTGGAGCAAACTTCTCTATGTACAGAGGTATGGGAGCTAGATTAGAATGGGCATTGATAAATTACTTCATAAATGAACACCTTAAAGATAACTATGAAATGATAATTCCACCTAATCTTGTTGTAGAACAATCAGCATATGCAGCTGGACAATTGCCAAAATTCAAAGAAGATGTATATTGGGTTCAAGATGGACTCTGTTTAATACCAACAGCAGAAACTGTTCTTACAAACATATATAGGGATAGTATGTTGGAAGAGAAAGACTTACCTAAAAAATTCTTTGCATATACACCTTGTTACAGAAGAGAAGCAGGTAGTTACAGAGCAAATGAAAAAGGATTAATTAGAGTACACCAATTTAACAAAGTAGAAATGTTCCAATATACAACTGAGGAACAATCAAAAAAATCATTTGAAGAGTTGGTAGAAAAAGCAGAAAGATTAGTACAAGGATTAGGATTGCATTATAGAGTTGTTAAATTAGCAGCAGGAGATTGTTCTGCAGGTGCTGCAAGAACATATGATATTGAAGTATATCTACCATCAATAGATCAATACTATGAAGTAAGCTCAGCATCAAATGATAGCGACTATCAATCTAGAAGAGGTAATATGAGATACAAACCAAGTGATGGAAGCAAACCTAAATACATGCACACATTAAATGCATCTGGTTTAGCAACAAGTAGATTAATGGTAGCTCTAGTAGAAACATACCAGCAGGAAGATGGAAGTATTCTCATTCCAGAAGTATTACAACCATATATGGGGGTAGATAAGATTACAAAATAAAGAAATGAATTTCTTTTTGGGATTCTTTCCTGATGAAAAATCTAAATACAGTATCAGTAAAATAATTGCTGATATTCAAGAAGTTTTTGAAGATCAACAAATGCCTGTAAGATGGAGTAAACCAGACTCATATCATATGACCGTTTTACATATAGGTAATAAATTACCTTTTTACAGAAAAATACTTCTAAAAAGAAAATTAAAAAACTTTCAATTAAAAAACTTCACAATTAGGTTCAACGCTATAAAGTTAGGAATCTCAAGAAAATATAAAGACTTAATATATCTTGATACCAAAGAAGGAGGTGAGGAAATGAGAAATCTACTTTTGATATTTAGAAAAACCTTAGGAATATCAGATATAGGTAACTTCATACCTCACCTTACTCTTGGTAGGGTAAGTAATGATTTAACAAAACAGGAATATACAAATATATGTAAAGATTTAAATTTCTTTTCAAAGAAATTGGATGTACAAGACATATCATTTGAAGTAAATGATATACAATTAATAAAAAATGATGAAAATAACTATGAAGTCTTGATGAATCTTTCAGAACTTTCCAATAAATCATTGTAATTGTTAATCCACAAGGCTCCCTTGTTTCTTCTAAACCATGTTCTTTGTCTCTTTGCATACTTAATGGTATTAGAAACAATCTCTTTTCTAACTTCATCTAAACTCTTTGAATCATTAAAATAATCGTTAAATTCAGAATAACCAATAGTTTTTTGTATAACAGAATTATTAAACAAATCATTATCAAATAACTCTTTACACTCTTCAATCAAACCGTCCTCGATCATCATATCAACTCTTTGACTAATTCTCCTATCCAAAACATCTTTTGGTTTATCTATTACAAAATACAAATGATTTAAAGTATCTCCCTTTTTGTTTGTAATATCTTTTCTCTCAATCAACCTAATTAATCTAACGGGATTGTTTCTATCACTATCATTTAACTTCTCTAAGATATTACTATCAATTAATGATTGTAATTCAGAAACACTTTTCTCTCTTAGAGATTCTCTAACAATACTTTTCTGTGTTTTAGATAGCTCATAATTAAATACAACACTATCAATATACAAACCAGTACCACCAGTTAAGATTGGAATCTGATTTTCATCAAGACTATCTAATATCTTTTGAACATCCTTTTGATATTCATATATATTGTAAGAAGACGTTATCGAATTGAAGCCGTAAAGAAAATGGGGTATGCTATCAATAATCCATTCTTTTTCATTTATCGTTGAATCAGGTGTAGGTTTTGCAGTACCAATATTTAATTCCTTGTAAATCTGTCTTGAATCAGCATTAATAATTACACCATTTATATCCTTTGCTAATTTCAAAGCTAATGAAGATTTCCCTGAAGCAGTTGGACCAGCAATAACGAGAATAGATCTGTTGAAATTCATATTACTTTACCAATTTGTAAAGAATATAGTAGTTTATCCATAACATAGATATTGAAATCAACCCTATAATTAAAGATATATTAAAAAGATCATTCTTTAGAAAAATAGAAAAAGCAGACGTAAACAATCCAATAAACACAGAAAGATTTATAGTGTCATGGATATGCTCTTTCTTAAGATCTATTAAATTAAACTTCTTACTATCTTTCTCTTGTATGTAATAGGTTATAAATGTAGATAGATTGAGAGTATTAATAATTAATATAACTGTTGGTATTAATAGATAAGTAGAAGATACAACGATATTCAAAACATCTTTTATGAACCACAAAGAGAGTAGTGTAATGATTCCGGAAATTATCAAAGATAACATAGCAACAAGTGTTAATGATGTGCTTTTTGTTAAATATTTTGTACCAACACCTATCAAAACAAAAATCAAAAATATAATTATTGAAGTAGTAGATTTCTCATAGATAGTCCAATTGTTCCAAAGGCTTAAAAAAATGCTCATTTTTTTAATATATCTTTCACTTTATTTATATACCAAGAAGAAAAGATTAAAGAAATCTTAACTAAAAGTAATAGCTTTATAATTTCAAAACCTAAAACTCTCTGATATCCAATACCCAATATCATCAAAAGTAACCCCAATATTACAATCATTATCTCAACATATATATTTTTACTATTATTCTCACACAAAACCTTTGTTAATATGGCAACTAACAAAACATCTATTGCTAAGATAAAAAGATCAATAGGTATTTGAAGAATCTTTAGAATAGAAATATACAAACTAATAGATAGAATTGTAGCAAGGAAAGTTTTAATAACAATATTGTTAGAAATATTCTTACTAATGAAAAGGAATATGTATGTGACAAGGAGTGCAACAAACAATCCAATTGAAAGATATATATAATTTATTTCTACTAAATCAACATCTAAATCCTTCTCTGATGTAACTGTATACATAGATGGCATTGATCCTGAGTTATACAAAATATCAATAGCTTTAACTTGTTCAGGATCTGTAGTTGAAATAGGTATAGCAAAAACCTTGTTTGGTCCTTCAGGAACTAAGAAAGGAGTAACAAAACCATCTATACTTAAACCAATATACTTACCATTATTTTCAGTTAAGAATTTCTGAAAAGCTCCATTCTTAGTAATCCAAGTTTTAAACATAGCAAAGTTAGCCTTGTCTCCTGAAGATGTAGGTAATTCTGTAATATATACATTCCTAAAATCCTTTCTAACCCATCCTGTTGTATTATAGTTATCTGCCATCATGTAAGCATATGGATCTTCCTCATTATTGAAATCAACATCATCCTTTCTTGTAACTATCTGTATTTGAAATGGATTCCTCAAGATCTCTTCAACAATATCCTTACTCTTACTTGTTTGTAATATTACTTTAATACTCTTTTTATCATCATCATACATTTTAAAAGTAGATACATTTTCTACACCGTAACGATTTAATCTTCTAAAAAGAATATCTCTTACTTTCTCAGCATCGTTAACATCATTTGAAGTCAATGAAAGAGTATATTCTTTAGACCAATATGAATCATCAAGTGTGCTTAAATCATATGAAGCACCATTAAGAAACTTCTCAGTTAAAGGTAAAGATATTAGGATTGAAAATAGAATGACAGATGTAACAGCGATTAAAAGAATGTAATCAAATATAGCTTTCAAATCAATTTTAAACTTGATCTTTCTAAGTTTCATTATAATTAAAGAATATCAGATATCTGTCCGAACAGAATAATCTTATCGTTTTCTAAGATATTCATCAAGAAAGGTTCTTTCTTCTTTCTTGCAAACTCAAAATCCTCTTTTCTAATAGCACTGAATCTAATATCTCGCTTCAAATCTTTTTCCAAATGTGAAATAGCTGAGGAAAGTTCTCTAACCTTCATATCACCAATAAAGAGAAGATCTACATCGGTATTGCTGTCATAACTATTTTTAATAAAACTATTTGTTAAAACAACAACCTTAATACCTTCTATACCTTTTATAACCTCTATTAATTTGGAACCAATATCTGATTCTTTAAAAAACATAGACCTCAGATCTAGAATTATAGGGCAATCTTTGTTTAGCTTGTATACCAATTTATTACCATCTTTTTTAGATTTTAATATACCAGCTGTTTCCAAATTAATTAATTCTCTCCTTACAGCATTAATCTCCTCTTCAAGAAGACGAACTAAACCACGAACATGAAAACCGACATTTAGATCCAGCATATATTGCTCTAAAATCCTTATTCTAACTTTAGAAATGAATAATTTCTTTAACATAATTCCCAACCTGTTAAATGTTATTGCTCAATTATATCAAATTTCCCTTCAAATTGGGGAACTGCAGCAATCCATATTAAACCTCGATTAAAGGAAACCTCTTTCCCTGCACTATCATAATATTTTGTTCTATCGGTCCTAGAAGCTTTCTTCCAACTACCATTAACAATTTTACCGTCAATGAGGAAAACAGCATCACCAGATCCAATAGTCTCAATTATCAAATGCCCCTTATCATCA
>CALLXA010000120.1 GCA_938015795.1 uncultured bacterium
TGATTATAATATTACAAATGTACAAATAAGTAGATACGGCACAGACAATTGGAATGATTGTACTTTAACAACACCAAACTTTACTAGTACGGATTTCTCTTGTACCACAGGCCCCCTTTTAAACTTGTCTACCAACTATTTCATAATAAGAGCAACAGATGAGAATGGTAATACTACAAATAGCAACTATCAAGGATATCAAGTAGAGGTTGACACATTGGGTGGTATGAATATTGTTGGATTGTGGAGAATGGAAACAAATGAAACAATAATTGATGATATAAATGGAAATAATGGTAGCGTGAATGCTCCTACTACAAATAATACAGGTATATACAATCAAGCAATAGACCTTACCTCTAGTAGATATATAACAATAGATGATACGAATAAAAATTTCGATTTTAATCAAGAAGGTACTTTGCCTGAGTTACAAATCGAAGCAAGTATAAACGCATCATCATTAACAGGAGATTTCAAAAGAGTTGTTGGAAAACAGAACTCGGCAAATGATGAAAATCTTTGGGTTTTAGGTGTAGATAATTCTGGGGGAGTATATTGCTCAGTATGGTTAGAGGGAGGAACAGAAAGTATTGAAACTGGAAACCTTGACACCCCTATTCTTCTAGATACAGATACCTGGGTGGATATAGGATGCTATTGGAATGCTGATACAGGTGAATTAAGTGCTTTAATAAATGGATCTAAAGTAGAAACAATTACTAGTTCAATAGAAAAAAGTGAACGAACATTTTCAGAATCAACTAACAATTTATGCATCGGAGCTCAACCCGATGGGGGGAATGCTTTAAACGGCTTAGTTGATAATGTAAAAATATCATACCAAGCTATTTCAGTAGGAGATTTCAATCCTCCAATAGTAACAATAAATACTATTGAAGATGCTCAAAGATTAACCGACAAAACACCAACAATCTCTGGTACAGTCTATGATATTGATTTAATACAAAGCATGGAATATTTACTACTAGATACATACTTAATTCCAAGCGAAGAAAATATTGATGACTACACATGGACAACAATACAACCAACTGATAGTACATGGGATTCCACCACAGAAGATTTTACCTTTACAACAGAAGAGATCACCACAGAGGGAACATATTACGTCTTCATAAAAGGTATAGACTCATATGGAAATACCAGCTATTACAATACATCAGGAAATTTACTCACCTATGATGGTCTCTCTAATCAAAACTATATGCTTGCTAATACAAAATTCTACTTAGAAATAACAGATAACACAGCACCTCAAATAACTCTAAACAACTTAAAACCTAATCCTACAACATCTACAAGCATTACATTAACAGGGTATGTAAAAGACAATGAAAATGATACACAAAGTGCAATAACAGAAATACAATATCAATTAGACAATGGGGCATGGACAAATGCAACTGTAATATCTACAAATCAATCTGGTACTGAAAAGAATTTTAGTATCTATTTAAATAATTTAACAATAGGTACACATACTGTATCTGTAAAAACAAAAGATGCTTCAAATAACTCAACTGGTACTGCATACCAAACTTGCTACGATGCATGTATAACAATAGGTTTACAAGATGAAAACCTCTGTGAATATGCTTGTGATTCATATTACAAAACAAACAACAAAAGTACTTCATTTGAAATACTTCCATCAATAAGTATTGCTCCTGAAATTCAACAAAATACAATTGATTTTTCTAATTATATAAACGTTGATAGAACAAATAGTACAGCTATAATTGGGAACAATAAAACAGTATTACCAAAATCATACAATTTTAGCTCAAACCTAGAACTATATACGAACAACGATGAGTTTGGTTACCTCTATGGATCACAAGGAGTTGGTGTATTTAATAGTATTGATAACAATCTTTGGCTAACATTCAACAATGGTACTTTCGCATACTATAATAAAAGCACTAAATTAGTAACAAGATATCCAGCATTGGTTGAAGATGCAAAAATAAGAGAATTGGTAGAATTCTCTTCATCTGGAAATAGATACTTAGCAATTAGCTTAGATGGTAGTAGACCACTATACATATATTCATTAGGAACGACAGTTACAAATCTTTCAGATGATTCCTCTACTCACTTTGGAACACTACTAGGTGTAAATTCATGCTTAACAGATATAAATATAGATTCCAGAAATGGGTATGCATCCATATATGGACTCATTTGCAATAGTTCAACATATGGCTCTCCAACAGGAGAAATTGCTCACATAGATACCAATGGTTCTATTACAAATGCAGGAGATGATACTGCCACAGTTATTTCTTCTGCCGATGGTATGGGAACAAATATATACTCATTATATTTTGATCAAGAAAACAATCGATTACTTGCAGGAGATGCTACTACTCAACACACTACATTTTACGATGACAATGGAACTCCAAGTAACAAAGCTGATGATATATCAGAAGAATCTTTGGGTAGCTATATGGCATGCGCTTCTAGAAAGATATTAAAAGATACAAACGGATGGTATTGGTATCTTGGTGTATGCGGAGTAAGCGTTGTTCGTATAAATGATCTTGAAGACGTAGTACTAAATCAAGGATATGTCCCACTATTCTCACTATCTGATCTTAACAACCAAACAACAAAAGATATTACACTTGTAACGGACTCGCTAACTGGCAGACAAGAAGTAGTAATAACTACAGAGGAAGGTACCATGTACATATATGACAACAATGGTACATACGAGAACCTCAGTGACGATCAACTCAAACAGTATTCTTATCCAAGTGAAATATATGGATCAACACAAACATACTCCGTAGCTATTTCAAACAATTTAGATTCATGGTTAATGCTCTCAGGAAAAGGCTTATACAAAGTATCAAATACAAAAAGCTATGCCTCAAGTGCTGAACTAATTATATGGCCAAACATAACTGCTGGCTTTGTAGAAACAGACCACGTAACTCTAAACTCTGTAACAGGTAGTAATTTAGGAAATATAACTTACTTTGTATCTAACAACGGAGGCTCTACTTGGACCCCTATTGAAATTGGAAATACAGTATCATTTCCAACATCTGGTAATATGTTGAAATTAAAAGCTATACTTAGACCAGAAAACAATGATACTCCTGAAGTATTAGGAATCAGTATTAGCTATGCTAGTTACGATAGTTCACAACTAGAAAATGCAAATCTCCTAATCGACTACCCTGAAGAAGAAAATGTAGGTACTACATTTAATACAGACCTTGAATTAGAAGACGAATTGGGTTTAACTCCAAACTGGGAAGGTACAGTTTCAGTAACAGCCTACAATACAACAAATGATCAAAATGCAGACAATTGTTTTACTTACACATCCAAAGAAGTAACATTAACAACAGGGCAAGGTAATATATTAACAAAACCTCTCTGCAATGGATCATACTATTTTGTAGCACAGGCAGAGGATGGAAGAACGGCCATTGGAGGAGAAATATTGGTAAAAGGTACCAGTGATCCTATTTCAATATCACACAATGAGACTACAGAAGAATCAAATCTATGTGGGAATGGAGTAATAAATGATGGAGAACAATGTGATTATGCCACAGAAGAAAATACAATCTCTTGTAATGACTATGATTCTAAATATGTATATGGGGAAATAACCTGTAACAACTCATGTAAATATGTTTTAGATGATTGCTTAGAAAAGAAAACAGTTCTAGATACGGAAAACAAAACGAACAATGACAAGGATAATAACATCGTTATTAATGACAAAAAATTTGATACTCAAGAAGTATTAAACACAACAGTAAACATCCTTGCTACTGGAATTGTTTTTGGTATGGTACCTCTGTTACCATATTACCTTTTAAGAATATTTCTAGGATTACTCTCTGCTCTTGGTATTAAAGGGAAAGGTAACAAATATGCATATGTATATAATTCAATAACTAAAGAACCAATCAAAGGAGCTATCGTAAGAATCTATGATATTACAAATAAACTAGTTACAACAGAAATAACAGGACAGTATGGTGAAATAACAACAAAACTAAATCAAGGTACTTACTCGTTCCAAATTACAAAACCTGGATTTACATTCCCTTCTAAAATAATAACTAGTGGTATAAATAATTTAAACCAAAGTATATATATAAATAAAATTAATATTACAAACACAGAAGAGTTACTAGTTGCAGTACCTATAGATCCTAATACAACATCATTTATTCCTAGATTAAAATCTTTCATCTTTAATCAATTTAATACATCAATATACATTATTAATCTATTAATATTTGCTGGACTATTAACATATTCAATATTTTTATATACCGAAAGTAATACTCTCGTAAATCTTATAACCATGATCATATACATACTCTTTACAATTTTTGTTCTGATATCAAAAATAACTTCTGTAAAATACGGTACAGTAACAGATACATATGGTAATAAATTAGAAAATATACAGCTCATCCTGTA
>CALLXA010000121.1 GCA_938015795.1 uncultured bacterium
TGAGAACCAACCGCAGATGACATATCCATCATGGGGTTTGGAACTATATATGAAATAAATTGAGAACCTCTAAAGCCCCAATCATATTCTCTAAAATAATTATTGTTCGCAGGAGGAGCATAATATATTCTCCCTGAAGGGTCATTTTTTTCTAAGTAATTTGCAAGGTTATAGTATTGTTCAGGAAGTTTAACTAAAGCATCTTTTGGAAATAATTGTTGATTAAAAATATAACCTGCATAAACAAATTGAAGACTAATGTAAAAGAAAGTTACTAAAAGAAATAATATGCTTTTAAATTTTTTGTTTTCAAAAAAGGATGATATGAAATTAATAAAATATATTACTCCAAAAGTTGAAAGTATAGATAAACAAATAACAAATATTTGTGTTAATTTGGAAGATGGCCATCTGAATACTTGTTTGAATAAAGGAACATACTCTTGAAACAAAGTAAATACACTTCCGAGAGGTGGATTAGTAACCTTTATCAAAAACCAAACCCCAAATGCTAGAACAAAGAAAAATATTAATTTCCAATTTTTCTTAAATATTCCAAATATTGTTCCTAATACAGAAAAAATTGCTGGAAACAAACCAACCACCTTGTAGAAGTCGTAACTGGTAAAGTCGCTAGCAACTGGGAAAAGGAAATCTTTACCATTAGAATCTGTCAATATCCTTGAATATAAACGTAACGAATTTATAGCTGTTTGCATCTGGGTTTCAAGGTCTATCACACTACTAGTAATCGTTCGATTGGTATATGATCCAATGATATCTTGGCTAGATATTAGAGTATAATGAATGAATGGAAGTATCCAAAAAAGTTGAGTTACAAAAAAGATAATAAGAACAGGTAATATTTTTCTAATAATAACCTTACTCGTTTTACCAAAGATATAAGCGAAGAAGATTGTAAAAGAAAAAATAAGTATAAGATCTGATACAAATAGTGTTGCAATAACACATGTAGAAGTAAATAAAATACTAGATACAAAAAGAATTAATGCATTTTTACTAGTAGATTTTTCCAGATAAATATAAATCGAATAGAGTAGGAGAGGTAAAAATCCAAAATTGGTAATATATGGACCCATACTTTGATAAAATACCCATGCAGTCCACAATGTAGATATATATACAATTCCTGAAAGAATAAATCCTTCTTGTGCATATTTCTTTAACTTAGATTTAATAAGCAATCTTTTTGTTAACAATGCTGTAAACCATGAACCAATACAAAGAGATATCAAGTAGAAAAGTTGACCAATAATTTCTTTGTGAAGAATAAGATCACCAATCCAAAACATTGTTGCTCTAAATATATCGGCCTGTTCACTTTCAGAAGCAAAACCTAATACTCTGTAAGATCTCCATGCAGGAGATATAATAGATCTTTCGATAGTTAATAATGGGTTTAGTTCTGGAGAATAGTTATCGTTAGATAATAGATAATAACCTTGCTTAAAAGATATTAAGCATATTAGCAACAGTATTACTGTTAATAATATATATCCGTAATATTTTTTTACAAATTCTAGAAACTTATTCATAGGTATAATATACCAGTATATAAAGTGTATTGAAAACTTCTTTTACTATTGTCCTTGAATTCATAAAGCAGGGTAAGAAAATGAAATGGATTAAACATGGTCTAGAGGCATTAAAAGAAATAATTATATTCAACATCAAAAAATAGATTCATTCTATTGTACAGAAATTCTCAATATGCTAAATTAATATAGATTACTTTGTAATATATATTAACTATGTCAACTGCCCAATCTTTAGTTTCTTCATTATTCATAGCTGATGACGCTATTCAAACGAAAGTCAACCTCTTCTTAAAAGACTTAAAAGACATGGGGTACTCTGAAGAAGATATGAACAATATTTCTGAAAGTTTAATGTCAAATGTAGAACAAGAATTAGAGTTGAGAATTATCGCATCTATGGATGATGAAGATACTCGAAAATGGCAAGACTTTGTTAATACCAAACCAAATTCTGCTCAGGAATTCATGATCCTTGATAAATTCTTAAAGAACAAAATTGGAAAAGGGTTAGAGGAATTACAAAATGAAATAATAGTCAAGAATATAGACAACACATTAGAGGGATTAAAACTTTCTAAAGATATAAAACAAAAGATTTCACAGCTCTCAGAAGAAGAAATCGACCAAGCCCAACAGTTACTAGATCAAGGAAGATTTGAAGATGCTCAGAAAATTATTAATAAATTAAATGTTAACCCTCAATAATATGGAACCAAAAGTTACAAACAATACAGAGCCAACACAACCTGCTAGCAAACAATATTATGGGGAGAGCAAACCATCTGATAAGGTTGATTCATTTGGGGAATATATGGATTCTGAAGAGAAAGCTAGATATGATGCTTTTCAAAATTCTCAAGTTTCTCTAGACACCATTAACAATGCAGGGGAACATGACGCAATTCAAACAGGAGATGGAAAATTCTATGTAAAATACAACGAGAGAACTGCAAACCCAACAACAGGAGAAGAGACTCGAGAAACAAGATGGCACGAAGCTAGTACATTAGGAAACATTAGCTTTCCCCCATTAAATCTCGACACTATTTGGCAAGATCAAGACAAAACTCCAGTAAAAAAGTTCATAAGAGAAGGCGAAGTCCCTGAAGTAACAGGTAATAACGGTATAACTTCGGAAGAATTAGTACAAAAATATAACACAACGAAGCCAACTACAGAAAGCTTTAGTATCACAGATGAAAATGTAGAAGAAATAAGAGCAAGATTTGCAAGATTAGATGAGAATAGAGCTAAAAAGGAAGCTGCAAAACAATCTAGAAATCAAAGTCCAACATACTCAAATGGAAATCATGATCAATATGGTCAAATAATAAACGAGGATATTCCAGAACAAGAGATTTCTCTTGAAGATTTAAACACAATCCTTAATAATGCAAAAACATACGACTGTATTGTTACTAAACCAAAAGCAGAAACTGGACAACCTGAAGTGTATGTAAAAATGTCAAAACTTTCTTGGGATTCTAATGGAGCTCAAAAGACAGAAATCGTTTGGACAAATTTAAGAGATTTAGGGAACATATCATACCCAGGAATGACTTTTGAAAACATATGGGAAGAACAAGCCGATACACCAATCAAAAGATATATTTGGGAAGGTGAAAAACCCGAATTAACATCAGACACAAACTTATCAACAGAAGAATTAATTACATTATTGCAACAATCAGGAGTAGATGGATATACACCAGAAGAAGATAAAACCCCATTACCAAAAGAACCAGATCCTATTCCACAAGAACCCGACAGTTCTGTGTACCACTTTAAAAGTTCAGATTTAGATCATCCAACAGATATCTTGCAAGAAAATCAAGAACCCGAGATTCCCAAAAAAGGAGAACCCTCCGCTATAATTCCTTTCGAACAACAAGAACAATCCTTAATTCCAGCTGGACACACAGAAGTACCACAACAAGCCTTAGCTTTAGTCGGACCATTAACACAAGAAGAACAAGAGGAATATAGAGAGGCTGGAAGAGGTATTAAAGATTTCTTTGCTGTAGTTAAAAGATCATTTGAAAAAACAGGTGGTTGGAAAAGACTAATATCTTCCGTAGGAGCATCAGCAGCAGGTGCCGCAGGAATAGCAGCACTTACAACAACAGGAATAGTTGCAGCACCAGCAATAGCTACAGGAGCAGCAGCATTAATGGCAGTCACCGGCGTTGGATACATATGGAAAGGTATTAAACAGATTCGTCAACAAGGATACTCTTCCGTTAGAGAACTTTGGAATGATAGAACAGCTAGGAAAGAATTTTTGAAAGGTATGGCTATCGGTGGAGGTAGCAAAGGTGTTGGAGCATTAATAGCTAGTGCAAATCCTGCATTAGGATTAATTGCTCCCCTTATCAGCTTTGGTGCTGAAATGGGTGTACATATAGGAACTGAGAGGGATAGTATTACAAAACAAGATGAATTGTTAAATAGCTATCTAACAGAATACAGCAAAAGACAATATCAAAAAGTTGTTGGAAGTGAATACACTATAGCTCGACCCGATGGTAACACTTCGTTAAATCTAGAAAAAATACTAACAGATGCCAGAGATGCAACATATAACGGTCAAAAAGAAACAGCAATAAAAGTTGCAATATCAACATTAAGATACTTAGCAGAAAAGACTGGTGTTCAAGATAGACAATTCTTAATTTCACCAGCATCTCAGCATGATTATCCTGCAAATACACAATACGATCTCTTAGACCCGAATCTCTCAGTACATCAAATGAATTTGTCAGCAATATCACCAGAAGATATAGATAAGTTGTTGAACCAAATACAAGAAACTTGGAGTAACATACCAGACCAACAAAGAGAAGATGCAGCAACAGTAATACTTGCTAAATACTTAGAACTCGAAACAATTGATGTAGACAAACTTCTTGAGAAACAAAGAGAACTACAATTAGAAGGAGAGCGAAGGCTTACTACATTCAGAGCATCTATGATGATTACTAATGGTATGTTTGCAGTCATAGGAGGAGGAGTCAGATTATTAGAATCTGCTCAAGCTGGAATAGAGACTAGCCAAGCGACACAACAACAAATGTCAGAAATAGAGAAACAACAATATACCAGACAATTTAGAGATACAGATGCAACATTTGAAAAGGCTATGGATGGCAGAACAGAAGTAATTGGTGCAGATTTAGATAGCGATGGAGATATAGATGTTTGGTTCAAGAATGGTAAATATTACCCTAATACAGATGAAGGGCTAGGCAAAGCCTTTGAGCTTAATAATGGAACAACCGTTGCAGATATCGAAAAAATCACACCAAGTGCCAATTCTAATGTAACTGGTATATTTAGAGATAATCAAGGAAATGCTTTAGGTATAAGTTACAAAGATTCAAATGGGCATATTGGTATGCTTACAAATGAAGAATTGGGAGGTGCATTAAAAGTTGGTGGTAACAATGTACAAATCAATAATGTAGAAACAGGTGGTATAGCACACGTTACAGTAGGCACAGATCAATACAAGGTTAATCTTGCAAGTCTTGCAGGCATTCCTGGTACAACAGAAACTACAATATCAGATCCTTTAGACATAGTAATAAAAGAAGGTGATTCTATGAATCGAGCTGTACAGAATCTTGTAGCTAAACTTAATACTGAATATGGTACTAATATTGACCCTATACAAGCCGAAAGAGTAATAGCCATGGGACTCGGCTCAGATGGTATGGAGTTGGACGCAACACTTCGAGGGAATGCTGGAGACGGTGGAGTTTTAAATACTGATAACGTTGTTCACTTTAGAAATGTTTTGAAAACATTGGAAGGTATGAATAGCGGAAATCCTATTCCACCTGCAGTTTCTACCATAACAGGAACACCAGGAATACCTGTAGAATTAAGCACAGCAGATGCACCTACTGTAATTCCTAGTTCAATTCCAAGTGAAGCTGAAAATAAAACAAGCGTTGTAGAAATAATAGGAACAGCCCTTGGTCTCGGAGGTTTATTGGGACGATATAACGAAAGAGATATAAAACAAGCTTATACTGCAAGATTTGTTGAAAATGATATACCACAGAATACAGCAACACCAATACCATCTCAAGGAAATACTAATACCATCCAAACTACAAGAGGAGTACAAGAAACTACAAGTGGTATTGTAAACATACAACCAAGTAACACACAAAATTCTGCGAATACAGATGCAATACCAAAAAATAATATCGATAACGAAGATGTAATCAAAAATTTCAATGAAAGATATAATATGCTAAATTCTGATTTAAAAAATAAGTTAGAAAAAGGTTCTGTTTTAACAGAAGAAGAGAAACGAATTATAAGAACAATATTTTTAAATCCACAAACAGGTAAATGGGATAGTTATATTCCATTACAAAGACAATACTACCCAGGTGCAAACAATGGAAATAACGAAGATAAAAACAAAGTAGTTATATTAAACAATATAGAACAAGCATTAAGATAGTAATTAATATTTGGAAACCTATTTCAGAGGATGCATTTTTCTAACCGTATCCTCTGCAAACTTGTCACTAGCATGAACATACCTAGTTGTTGTATTCAAACTCTCGTGCCCAAGTAATACTTGTATAGCTGCTGGAGAAGCACCATTTTCAGCTAAATATGTAGCAAAACCATGCCTCAAACTATGTGCAGAAGTAGGGATCTGAATACCTAATTTTCTTCGATAATCAGCAATCTTCTCCTGAAAATAATTGGTAGATATACGAAAATTTTCCTTACCAAACCTACTACCAGAAAAAGGAATGAATAGAGCAGGGGAGTCAAACTTCTCTAAAAAACCACTCTTACGATAACTCTCTATCAATCGGACATACTTTCTATTATCTGAATCAAAAACTTCTAAATTTAAATTAGAACTCTGTGAATCATTTTCTCCTTCATCACCAGATGTTTCACAGAAGACTAACTCTTTATTATCTACACCTAAATCTGAAAACAATTTATCAATCTCCCCAGGCTGTTCATCATTACCTTTATCTGTAAAAGCAAACATTAACCTCAACTTCAAATACTTATTCAACCAATCCATAGCCCTTGGCGTTACATATATAATTCTTTCTTTCTTACCTTTACCTTTTATATATAACTTACCCTCAACATTTAATTGAGAAATATCTAAATTAATCAACTCTGAAATACGCATACCAGTAGCAAATAACATCTCTAACATACATCTATTCCTCAAAGCCACTTTATCATCCTTTTCAAATTCCATAGGACTTTCAATCAAAGATATCAATTCCTCTATGGAAGCAACTTTTTTCACCTTCTTGTCTCCCTTTAATAACTTAATTGCATCAGGAGCTAAAGGAATATCTAAATCCCATTCAATTCTAAATTTTAAGTAAGATCTCAAAGCAGACAACATACGATTAATACTTCTAACATCAAGACCATTCTCAGATCTAGATCTAGAGTTCAAAGGTCTTTCTAAAATTCCAAGAGATCCATATACCTTACTGTATACATCTCTCAAAAAATCATTTTCAAAGACTCCAGTACCCTTTGAAGAATTTTCATTGACATCAGAAGGTATGTATACAGTATTCGAATTGGAATCGTTCGTTAAATCGCCCCCAGGAGATTTGCCATCATTAGTACTTACTACAAAAGGCTTTTCAACAAAACCTTCTCTAATTTTATCTAAATCTTTCAAATGCTCACCACTTGTTAAGTATCCTTTGTATAGAGAAACATCTTTTTTACTAAGATTTTTAAAACTAACATTTCTAAAGTGTAAAAACACAGAAAATATACAAAGATCCCTAGCATAGTTATGTATGGTTTTTATACTGTAAGCATTGTTCTGAAGATCTAAAAGATAATCATCCTGATCTGGTAATTTAGGAAACTTTTCTAACAGCTTAAGATTCTCAATTTGTTCTTTCATACTAATAACTATACAGATTATTTAATAATTTTTTAATACACTATTACAAAAAAAATTTCGAAAAGGTTGAGTAGGGGTTATTTTTGAGAAAAGCCATAAATGATTAATAAACATATATATTGAAGTAAATAGTAAATTAAAATATTTTAAATTAAACATAATAGTCATATATCCAGTAAGTATTTTTAAGCAATCTAAAACTGTATAAAAACGCTTTGTTTCGCTAACAACAATACAGAACCGCACATAAGGACGATTATACTCGGTTATATATCTAATCATAACATATACTTATGAAAGGGTGCAA
>CALLXA010000122.1 GCA_938015795.1 uncultured bacterium
GCGATGTGCTCTAGCCAACTGAGCTACAGGCCCTAAACAAATGGACTCAACCGGAATCGAACCGGTGACCTTCGCAATGCGAATGCGACGTTCTGCCAGACTGAACTATGAGCCCTAGATTAAAAGAATATTATACAATATTTATTTAAGATACAAGACAGGGTTAACATCTGTACCATATGCAACACCCCTTCTCAACTCCCAGTGAGTATGAGGCCCTGTCGATCTACCTGTAGAACCCATCTTTCCAATAACTGTACCTGTAGTAACTGCCTGACCAGATCTTACATATATATTACTCAAATGAGCATACCATGTAGTATATCCATTACCATGATCAATCTGAATAGACCAAGCGTAACCAGATCCACCCCACGTAGATCCCAAAGCTGGACAGTAACAACCAGGTGCACAACCAGCAAATATTACAGTACCAGAAGCAGGAGCTACAATATTAGGCAATGCAGAAGAAGCTATATCAACACCTCTGTGAATATACCCTTTATAATACTGAGAAATAGCACCAGCACCTCCCTGTACTGGCCAAGATAAGAACTTACCAACATTAGGATCAGCATTCCCTACTGAAGTCTGAGTATATGAAGAAGATCCATAAGTATACGAATATGTTGGAGTAGAAGCATACACAGGCTTTGGAGGCTCAGGCATCTCCCCATCAGGAATAAATAATTCTTGTCCCTTAGTTAATTCGAAAGGATAATCCAACCAGTTAAAATCAGCAATAGATTGCTCATTAGCTGAATACTTTTTAGCCAAACCCGCAAGAGTATCACCACTCTTAACAGTAACAAGAACACCATCGCTAGGAGGAATCTGCAATTTTTGACCAGGCTTAATAAAATCATTATCATCCATACCATTAGCCCAAAGAACAGAATCTACACTTACATTAAAATATCCAGCAATATTACTAAGAGTATCGCCACTCTTAACGATGTATTCCTCTACTGACCTTCTAGCCCTATCTTTAGGAACCAATGTCTTAAGAGATGTATTTGCAGCAATAAGATCACTCTCAACAACACCGACAGTATCAAGAGGAGCATCACTAGCTTCGATAACTACAGGCTTTCGATATACATATGAAAAACCTATTAAAACAAAAAACACTATAAATACAGACTGTATAGTCGATTTAAGAAAACCACCTCTACCCCAAAACATCTGCTTTAACAACTTCTCCTTGAAGAAGTTTGTTGTATCAACAAAAATTTCAAATAAAACGGATAGTAAAACCCAAACTACTCTAAACCTAGATGCTAGATAAGCAATAAAATCTACAACAAAACCCGTAAAACTCTCGTGCCCAACCTTTGCAATCCTATCAGATACTAATTTATTAATAATATATTGAAAAGTATTCTTTTCAATATCATCATTTACAAAAAGAAAATTTTTTTCTTCAAAATCTACAGAATCATCTGTACTAGCAAGGTCTCTAAAACTAAGACCTGAGATATTCTTATTTATACTATCTATATCGTCTTCCAAAATACAAAAGACTAAATTAACACCCTCCTATTATTATACTATAAATACCTAAGCCTCATGCAAAGTAGCAAGAAACTCCTCATTATCCTTAGTTTTCTTCAACCTACTTACAAGAACCTCTGTTGGATTTTCATTACTATTCAAAACCTCTAACATTCTTCTAATTCTCCAAGATTGGTTCAATACTTCTTTACCCAAAAGAAGTTCTTCATTTCTAGTACCAGAAGCAACAACATCTATAGCAGGATATATTCTTTTATTTGCTAAAGATCTATCTAAGTGAAGTTCCATATTACCAGTACCTTTGAATTCCTCATATACAAGGTCATCCATTCTACTACCAGTATCAACAAGAGCAGTCGCAATTATAGTTAAACTACCTTTTTCTTCAAAATTTCTAGCAGCACCAAAAAATTTCTTTGGAGGATACAAAGCAACAGGATCAAAACCACCTGACAAAGTTTTACCAGATGTTGGCATAGTTATATTGTAAGCTCTAGCAAGTCTAGTAACACTATCCATCAAAATAATAACATCCTCACCCCACTCAACCATTCTCATAGCTTTTTGAAGTGCCATTTCAGCAATTCTACAGTTATGCTCAGGTAATTCATCAAAGTTAGAAGCATACACCTCTCCTTTAACAAATCTCTTCATATCTGTAACCTCTTCAGGTCTCTCACCAACTAAAACAACAATCAATTTAGCCTTAGGATGATTCTCTGCAATACCATTGGCAATATCTTTCAACAAGAAAGTTTTACCAGCTTTCGGAGGAGATACAACCATAGACCTTTGACCAAAACCTATTGGTGCGAGCAAATCTATTAACCTAGTAGAAATAACATCTGAAGTAGTCTCAAGCTTAATCTGCCTATTTGGGAAAATAGGAGTAAGCTTTCTAAACATAGGTCTTTTAGCTGCCTCTGTTGCTGGTTTACCATAAACAGTATCAACTCTCAAAAGACTCAAATATTTCTCCTTCTCCTTAGGCAACCTTGCAGGACCAGAAACAAAATCACCAGTTCTTAAACTAAACTTTTTAATCTGAGAACCAGAAATATACACATCATTATCACCTGCTAAAAGACCATCAGTTCTCAATACACCGTGAGAACCATCTTTTAAAATTTCTAAAATACCTTCTACAATTACATAGCCATCCTTTTCAGAAACCTTTTGCAATATCTCTATTATCAACTCTCTCTTTGGGAGCTCCATGAAATCTTCTAAACCAATATCTTTGGCCTCTATTCTTAATTCAGCTAGAGTCATATTTTCTAACTCTTGAATCGTTTTTGTTTTTTTAACCATCTATCTATAAAGTGGGAAATTAAAATATGGGCTGTTTCAACCCGTTTAATATTTCAGTATATTCAAACTACATAAGTAAGTCAAATGTTCAAAATAAAAATGGGATTAAAAAGAAGATGGGATCGGTACTGCCCCAACCGACCCCGGTATCTTTCTCTTAAAAATTTTAAGAAAAAGTAATCGAGTAACATCGCAATGTTCCCTATCTTCTTTTCAGTAATCTTAATCAATAAGGTCAATGAGAAGAAGGTAGAAACAATCTGATATCTTAGGCTTTTCCTATTGCCCAGATGTGCTTGTGACACCCCAGACAAAGGGAGAAAACTAAGATATCCACATACTCTGTCAAAGAACTGAATAATTATAACCCTTTTGATCTCAATATGTCAACCCTATACTATCTATCCACAACCACCCCGGGGTAAAGAGAAGCTTAACAGTAAAGTAACACTTGCAACCCCGGGGCCGTAAGTTGTTACAAATATCAACCCGCCACGGCGAGTTACGATTAATGTGGCTAATTGTTTGGGCAAATATTTAATTACAAAAATAAGTGTTCTTTGAAAAATTTTAAAGAGCTTTGATTGAGGACATTTTTTTGACTTCAATCTTATCACTGCCCCTCGTCGGAACTTTACCTATTTGCGCTTTCTTATATCCAACCCTGTTTGCCTCCTTTAATACAGAATCAACGCCCCAGCTTCCTCTAACCTCACCCGTCAACCCTACCTCACCAAAGAAAACAACATCTCTAGGTATAACTTCATCACTTAAAGAGGATTTAATCGCAGCACATACCGCCAAATCAATAGACGGATCATTTACATTCAATCCTCCTACTATATTAACAAAAACATCCTTATCCCCCAAGAAACAATTTCCTTTTCTAGATAAAACTGCACAGAGCATATCCAAACGTGGCTTACGGATACCATTCGCAACTCTCCTCAAAGGACCTCCCTCACCCTCCCTTTTCATAACGAGAGCCTGCACTTCAACAAAAACGACCCTCGACCCTTGTAATATTGCACCTATAGCGCTACCGGATGATTTAACATTAGAATCTAAAAACACTAAAGAAGGGTTTACAACTTCTTCCAATCCAGAACTTGTCATTTCAAAAACACCAATTTCATTAGTAGAGCCGAACCTATTTTTCATTGATCTTAAAATACGATACTGATTAAACTCACCTCCTTCAACATACAAAACACAATCCACAACATGCTCCAAGACTTTAGGACCAGCGATATCTCCACCCTTGTTAATTTGACCCACTATAAATATAGGAATATTTCTAATCTTAGCTATCCTCGTAAGCAATGATCCCGCAATTCGTACCTGACTAATTGATCCCGGGTAACTTTTAGATCTTTCTGAAGTTACGCTTTGTATGGAATCAACTATGACAAAATCAAAATCTTTCTCATCAACAAGCTTAACAACTCTCTCAACACAAACATCATCTGTAACAAAAAAGTTTTTAAGCTTATCTTCAGCAAGACCTTTACCAACTAATCGTTCTAAACGAGAATGTAATTGATCAGGAGATTCTTCACCACAAACATACAACACTTTATTTTTATCCAAAAATTTCAACAATACCTGCATTAACAAGGTTGATTTTCCAACACCAGGCTCACCACTTAGCAACACAACTTCACCAGGAATTATCCCTCCACCTAAAACACGATCTAGTTCATTGTATCCAGTAGATATACGAGTTTTGCCAATACTTTTACTAGAGGTTTTTCTTATCACTTCAGATATGGCCCCATAGTTAGCGCTCGGTATTTCAGATACAGAAGCATTCGATATACTTTCATCTACTTCTTCTAAAGTTCCCCACTCATTACAGCTGGGACACTTACCAGACCACCCAAGAGCTTCATATTCACAATTTGAGCAGATGTATTTCATAACAGAAACGACTAATTTATTACTACAATATCATTATCCTTCATACCTAGTTTTATTTCTACCTTTTTCACATCTACTTCCGACGGATTTTCTAACAAATATTCAGCAACAACATTTTCCACCCTATCTTGCAACAATCTTCTTAAAGGTCTTGCCCCATATTCATTACTAAATCCTTCTTTAACAATATAGTTGATAACTTTTCTATCCAACAAAACAGTAACATTTTGAGATGAAAGCCTTTTATTTAACTCATCTAAAAGAATATAAACTATCTTTCTTGCATCTTTTCTCGTTAAAGATCTAAAGATCACTATATCATCTAATCTATTCAACAACTCAGGCCTTAAAGTATTTTTTAGCTCTGATAAAAGCAACTCTTCCATAGAAGAGTAAGCTCTCTCTATCTCATTATCACTACGAACACTAATATTTTTACCAACAAATCCCAATACCTTGTCCTGACTTATCTCCTCAGCGCCAATATTCGAGGTAAGAATAACAATAGTATTCTTGAAATTAACTCTCTTGCCTTTACCATCTGTAAGGTGACCATATTCTAGAATTTGCAAAAGAACATTTAACACATCAGGATGAGCTTTTTCTATTTCATCAAAAAGAATAACTGAATGAGGATTTCTTCTAACCTTCTCGGTTAACTGACCACCACTTTGATATCCAACGTAACCAGGAGGGGAACCTATTAATTTAGAAACACTGTGCATCTCCATCATCTCACTCATATCTATTTGTATCAGTCTCTCTTCGCTTCCAAAAAGAACTTTGGTTAAAACTTTTGCAAGTTCAGTCTTACCAACACCTGTTGGCCCAAGAAAAAGGAATGAAGCCCAAGGTCTATCTTCGTTTGAGATACCTGTTCTAGCACGTTTAATAGATGCAGTGACTGCCTCAACAGCTTCTCTTTGACCAACAACACTTTCTTCTAATGTTTCCTCCAACTTCAACAACAAGTTCCTCTCCTTTTTTCCCAAAGTATTCAAAGGAATACCTGTCCATTTTGAAACAACTTTACGAATATCATCAGCACCAACCTCATTCACTTTTCTTTGTTTGTTCTCATTACACTCCTTTTCCATCTTTTTTATTCTATATTGCAAATTTTTCTCTCTTCTTTGGATCTCCTCAGCCTCTTTCATATTACCTTTCATAATTTCACCTTCTTTTTGAATTTTTAGCGATTTCAATTTGGATATCATCTGAGACAAACTCTTATATCCGCTTTCTATTTCCAACCTTTTTGAGGCAGCAGCTTCATCTAAAAGATCTATCGCCTTATCAGGTAAATACCTATCACTTATATACCTATCCGATAAATATGCAGATGTATTCAATGAATCTTCAGAAATGTTTACACTGTGATGTGCTTCTAGTATTGGTTTAATATTTTTCAAAATCTCTACAGTATCTTCAACAGTTGCTTCTTTCAAAAAAATTGGCTGAAACCTTCTTGCCAATGCATTGTCAGCTTCAAAATATGCAGTATATTCTTCGGTTGTTGTTGCCCCTATACATCTAAATTGATCCTGCAACAAAGCAGGTTTCAATACAGAAGCTATATCAGAAGAAGTTCCCGGCATACCTGGACTCAATATATTATGAATTTCATCAATGAATAAAATTGTATCTTTGGAAGAAATAACTTCATCCACAATAGCCATAACCTTCTCTTCTACATCACCCCTCATCTTGCTTCCTGCCATTATACTAGCGATATCCAAAGAGATTATTCTCATATCCCTTAAAGATGGAGGTACATGTCCCTCTGCAATTTTTTGAGCTAATCCCTCTACAAGCACTGTCTTACCGACACCAGCCTGACCAACTATTATTGGATTGTTTTTCTTTCTTCTACTTAATACATTGATAACCTGATCTATTTCAGAATCTCTACCAATAACTGGATCGAGATTTCCCATTCTAGCTTCTTCAACCAAATCAGTACCCAAATACTCTATCAATCCCTCATGACCTATTTGAAATCCAGGAATATCTGGCTTTGCTAATATACCCAAAGGATATGTTGCAAATTTAGAAAGATTTCTTCTAAAATTCTTAAAATCCAAACCTACATTCTCCAAATCTTTAAAATACTCCTCTTTTGATTGAAGCAATGCTAACATAAGATGCTCAGTACCAACATACACATGAGATAGCTTTTGAGACCAATCGTATGCTCTTCTCAAAACTTCTTGAGCATCAACTGAAAGATTCAATTCTTTAGGAGTAGATGTACTTTTAGTCACTTCTATAATCTTACCTCCAAAAGATCTTTTTATTAACTCATCTCTATCGATACCCATCTCAAAAAGAGTTCTACTCGCAAGAGAATCTTCATTTAGAATTATTCCTATGAATATATGCTCTGGTAATACCAATCGTGAATTCAAATGCTCAGATACAATAGCTGCCGTTCTAAAGGCAACTTTTGCATTTAAGCTCAATCTTACAATAGGTGTTTTTTTACGAATAATTTTCTTTGGCATAATATAATTATACTATATATACCAACACAAATTATTCTTTTATACTTATTTCTTCTTCAATTGCACTGTCTACAGCATCAGCTAAATCTTCTTTTGAAATTTCTACTGACTCTTCTTTAACTACAGTGTTCTTTTTACCAGCTTCTTTTAAGCTCAATCCCAAGTGTCTCTCTGTTGAGGAGATAGAAAGTATCTTAACATCTACCTTCTGTCCTACTTCGACAATATCTTCAGGATTTTTTACTAACTTATCTGAAAGCTCAGAGATATGAATAAGTCCATTTAGACCTTTTTCAATTCTTACAAATGCACCATAAGGTACAACTTTTTGAATTTCACCTTTAACAACATCTCCAACTTTAAATTGAGCAATAGCTTCTGACCAAGGGTCATTTTGCAATCTCTTAACACTGTAAGCTACTCTCTTACCACCATCAGATATTCCAATGACCATAACATCAACTTCATTGCCTACTGCATATATATTTCCAATGTCCTCAACCTTATCCCATGATAACTCTGACAAGTGTACAAGCCCTTCCAAACCTTGAGCATTAACAAAGATACCAAATGGTGTAATACCACTTACTGTACCTTTCAAAACATCTCCCTCTTTTATCTTGTTTAATGTTTTCTCTCTTTGTTCTAAGTCTCTTGCTTGTGTAACCATCTTCTCAGAAAGAATAATCTTGTTCTTCTCTCTATCTAATTCAATGATCTTAGTTCTAATTTTTTCTCCAACCAAAGAGTTTAATCTCTTTTGTACTCTAGATGAGATATCTTTTCCAACTTGTCTTACTCCATTTAGATATACTCTTGATGCATCTAATTGAGATGTAGGAATAAAGCCTCTAATGTCTTTATTAATTTCAACTATCAAACCACCATTATTAGATTCAATTACAACTGTTTCTACAACACTATTATCTTTTCTAGCTTTTTCTAAAGCAATCCAAGCACTAGCCTGTTGAGTTCTTCTAATTGACAATACTAGTTGTCCTTTATCATCTTCTGGTTTAACAACATATACCAATGTTGTATCACCTGGTCTTAATTCTCTCCAATCAACATTCTCACTTCTTAATTCTCTTCCAGCAACAATACCCTCTGATTTATATCCAACATCAACTACAATGTAGCCGTTTTGAGCATCAACGATTGTACCTTCGACAATATCGCCTTTGTTTAATTTCTTAATTTGAGATGAATTTTCAGATAGGTATTTATCTATCTGTGAATACAATGTTTGTGTGTTTTTTTCCATAGGATTCTCCCATTGGTGATGTATTATCTGCAGCTGATATATACATACTAATAATTTAATAGTACTGCAATGGGTATTATAACAAAGATATTACTAATTCTCAATAACGCATAGGTTTGTTTGCTTTCTTTATATCTTTAATTCTGCCTTTCAATACTTGAATTATCCTCTTTACATCAAGACCTTGAACAACAACTGGTTGTTCTGTGACAAAATGGCCTTTGGAATCTCTTAACGAAAGCTGTACACTACCATTCAAGCACAAAGCTAATCTAAAACCTACACTATCTTTTAATCCAAACAATATTTCTTCAATTCTTGTATTTTCAATATTAGATAATTCTTGTTTAGTACCCTGCAATGCATCAAACGAACCGTATCTTTTATCTGGATCAACTTGACGAAACTCCTCGTGCCTATCAAGAAAAGCAGTCCCTCGAGACAACCTTTTATCAAGAATCTCTTCCCTCCTATCTTCTAATCCAGCAATCTCATTATCAGATATATTTATCAAACGAAGCTGAAATTCTTTACTTTCACTTCCTCTCCTTTCAATAAAGTATGACTTATCCCAACCAATACGAGCATTATGAGCACCGAACTGAATTCCTCCCTTCTCAGATTTAATTGATAACCCTTGAGGAGCACTATACACATCAGCAAAACAAGAAAACAGTCTTTCAAATTCTTGTATTTGCTCTCTCTGAAAAGACTCATCTGGTGAAGCTTGATTTCTTAACAAACCAAAAACACAATCTCTAATTACCCTAACCTCATCAGCTTCAACAGCTTCAGGTTTCGAATCTAAGCTCATTAATTCTTCTGACATTATTTTTAAACTAAATTTAATAAAAATTATCTTAAAACAAGATACTCCTTCATTACAACTTTTTCCATATCCGGTTTCTTAGCCTTTAGAATATATCTACCATACAATACAAAATACCTATTAACTAAATACCAATCTTCTTTTTCAAACAATTTTTCTAAATCCTTTGCTATCTTAGTAGGATCATCTTCTTTAGACAATCCATACAATTGAGAAACTCTTTTAACATGAGTATCAACAGCAATCCCTTGATTGGAATGATATAAATCATTTAGAAAAACATTAGCCGTCTTATATCCTACTCCTGATAACTTCTGTAATTCACCAATATACCTCGGAGGCTCACCATTATATTCTTTCAAAAGAATATTTGCAGTATTAATTATATTTCTAGCCTTTGTTTTGTAATAGTTAATACCTTTAATAATATTCTCAACTTCATTAATATCTGCCTTAGATAATTCTAAAGGTGTTGGATATTTATCAAATAATTCAACAGTTACTCTATTCACTTGTTTATCCGTTGTTTGTGCAGAAAGAATAATACAAATTAAAAATTGAAATGGCGTATCCCAATTTTCAAGCTCAGTTTGAGCATTAGGAAACAATTCCTCGATCTCTTCTAGCAATCTTTTTGCTAAATCCTTTTTATTCAAGACTCTTTTTTAATAACTTAACATATTTATCACCTAAAAATTTTTCAATAATATCTAAACAAAAAATATTTTTCTCTAAAATCTCTTTAAAAGCATTTTTAATTCCCTCATTTGACCATATGATAAAATCCATACTTTGAATTGTATCCTCAACTACTGTAATAGAATTTTCATACAGCGTTGTTTTATCATTTTTTTCTAAAGATTCTCTTAAAGCCAACATATGCTCTTTAGAAACAGAGGTATTTACATACAAAGCCCTTACAGCCTCTGTAAGCTCTAGAATTTCAACATCAGGCTCATCACACTTCATTTTCTCTATCTCTGGATATCTTGAATATACAAAATTTAAAATATCTTTAGAGATATCTTCTCTCTCTCTCCATTGATTATCTACTTTGGTAGGAATTTTACACCAACCCTTTCCCACTTTTTTAGAATATATAGAGTAAAGCTGTCCACAAAACTCTTGAACACTACTCATCTCATATTGATCATCACCATTCGATCTGTTTCCTATCCATTTATCAGAAGAATCATAAAGTTCAAGAATACAATTTCTTAAATTTAAATTATCTATGAAAAATTTCTCAGAATTCAAACCAATATCAATATATCTTTCAACTTCACTTTCTTTTATTTTATCTGACCCTTTTATACCATACGCAATAGTCAATGCATTGCTATATGGACTTCTATCAAAAATTAAAAGTCTATTTTTATATTTCTCATCAAGTAACGAATTCATAACTTCTAACCTATTCAAAGCATATATAGCCATTCTTGATTCAAATTCATCTTTTGGATTAATGTTTTTCTCTTTTACTAAATCTTCAATACCCTCTTTCAGCATTTTTCGAATAGATGCACCAATTGGCATAGAATACATCGGAAAAGAAATCATTGTTATCGGAATATTTTTTCTTAAAATCTTAATCATGTTTTGAGAAGCATCTGCTTTCCCAACTTGATCCCCACCCTCAATCACGATTGACCTATAATTTTTCATTGCTAGAATTTTGTATTTTGTGATAATTTAGACTTTTTAATTATATCATCACTCCTCTAACCCCGCTTTTGTTCACAAATTTCAAACACACAAACATTGACAAACCACGATTTTGGAAAGAACTGATTTGTCGATCATTTAGAAAAATAAATGAGTAGAATTTTGATGAATTTTTTCTTAAAACAAAATGCTATTGTTACGTTTACAAAGACACAAAGCCCCCCGTCATTTAAAATCGGCAATTTTAAATAACAAAGAATCTGAATCTCATATCTTTTCGAAACTGCAAACACATGCGGGCCGAATCCCTGTAGTATATTCTACGGGATATTTCTGATAGCTTATTTGTTACATCTTAATAAACAAAAAACCCACTCTTTCGAGTGGGTTGTAATCTTCAGAATAATCCTGGCAATGACCTATCTTCCCAAAACCAAAGGTTTAAGTATTTTCGGCGCTAGAACGTTTTACTTCTGAGTTCGGGATGGAATCAGGTAGTTCCGTTCTGCTACAATCGCCAGGCAAGAGAATTCTTAATATAAAATACTCTTGCCTGACGGTCTTTAAAGTTCAAAGAACTAAAAAGACATCAGGACTTAAATTCTAAAGAGCGATTGTATACAACGAATTGTACACAGAAAACCGAATAGAACAAACAATTGCAAAAAAACATTTGGTTTATTAGTACTCCTCGGCTAAACATATTACTATGCTTACACCTAGAGCCTATCAACGTGGTAGTCTTCCACGAACCTTCAGTATAGTCAAGCTATACAAGTATATCTAATCTTGGGAATGGCTTCGTACTTATATGCTTTCAGTACTTATCCAAAATCAACGTAGCTACCCAGCAATGCATTTGGTAATACAGCTGGTGCACTAGAGGTTACCGCACCCTGATCCTTTCGTACTAAGGGTCAACTCCTTCAGATATACAACGCCCATACCGGATAGAGACCGACCTGGCTCACGACGGTCTGAACCCAGCTCACGTGCCACTTTAATGGACGAACAGTCCAACCCTTGGGGCCTTCTCCAGCCCCAGGATGTGACGAGCCGACATCGAGGTGCCGATCCGCGCCGTCAATATGAACTATCGGGCGCGACTAGCCTGTTATCCCCGGGGTAACTTATCTCCGTTAAACAATGACGCTTCCACACGCTTTCAAAGGGTCACTTAGACCTACTTTCGTAACTGTTCGAGGTGTCCCTCTCACAGTAAAGCCTCCTTATGCCTATGCACTCTTCACCCGATTTCCATCCGGGTTGAGGAGACCTTTGTGCGCTTGCGGTACTCTTTAGCAAGCAACCGCCCCAGTCAAACTGCCCACCATGCACTGTCTTACATCCGGATTACGGAAGTAGTTAGAAATAAAATATTCAAAAAGTGGTATTACACTGTCGACTCCACCACTCCTGACGAAGTGATTTCAAAGTCTCCCACATATGCTATATATCAAAGATCTCATTTCAATGCAAAGCTGCAGTAAAGCTCCACGGGGTCTTTTTGTCCTGGTATGGGTAGGCCGCATCTTCACAGCCATTTCAATTTCACCGAGCGCG
>CALLXA010000123.1 GCA_938015795.1 uncultured bacterium
GCTACCTATTGGTAAATAATCTGTGTCTATTGTTGTTATATTTGTGTTAAACCAATCATTTAATTGTAATCTTATTAATTCAGATATTTCGTATTTTAAATCTGCTTGAGTATTGCATATTTCAGTTCCTTCTACTTCTACACATACTTGATCTAATATGTTTTCTTCATAGACTTGTAGAGATCTTGTAGGGAAGGATTCTCCTTCTACTAATTGTAGATTTTCCATTTGTTCCATTTGTGGCTTTTGTGTGTCCAATGTGATTGAGCAAGTACTTAGCATTTCATCTTTTGTTAAATCAGAAGGATTATTCCATTCTGTACTCCAATCACTCCAGTTTCCTGCCATATCTTGAGCTCTTATTCTGATATAGTGAGTACCTTCATTTAATGATCCTCTATATTGAGAATTGGAACTGTTGAATGTTGTTGTCCAAAGTTTGCGTCCATCATTGTTTGGATAGTTTATTTGATATTGATATGCTTTGATATTGGAACCTGTGCCATCAGAGTCGGACCAGTCAACGGTGACTGTCTTTATATTCGTTTGTGAACCACAAGCCAGATCAGGGTTCGTGAATCCAAGAACTTCAGGTGTTGTTGGCTTTATACTGTCAAAGTAGTAATGTACTGGTTCACTCCAATCACTTTCGTTTCCTGCATTATCAAATGCTTGAACCCTTATTGTTACTCCACCTTGCTCCCATTCTGCTGGTGTATGGTTTCTTTGACTTATACTGGTTGTTCTATATGGCATATTGGAGAATGAATGACCATCGTCATATACATATTCGATTCTGTAGTCTCTAATGCCGTATGTATCTGATCCATCTGTCCAATCATTTAAGATTGGTTGTGAATTGAAGTATTGTTCATTTAGTGGTGTAATTATTGTAAGTGCTTCTGGAGGTGTTGTATCAATTATCATTGCTCCGTAATGTTCTGTAGCTGTTATATTTCCAACATTGTCTATTGTTCGAATATTGAAATACCATTCTCCATCTTCAAGTTCTGGGCTTTTTACTGTATCTACACCATAATCTAGCCAGTACATTGAGTCAATAGCTGGTGTTTCTGGGGTTCTTGAGAATGAGTAATAATATCCTTTAACTCCACTTAGATTATCATATGCTCCTGAGAAGCTTACTGTTATTGTTTTGTTGCTTGTAGGTGTATTTAATTGATGAGAAGTTCTGAATGTATCTGGATCTTGTGGTACCTGATTATCCCAAATGAATGAATCTGATATGCCTTTTTCTGTTAATAGATGGACCTCATCCCAAGCGTATGGTGTTACTTTATATGATGAGCCATTGTTTAATTGAGGAATTGTTTTATTGTATACCCAATCATATGTTCCTATTGTATTATGGGTTGGCATATCCATATATTTAATCCATGTATTACCTCCTATCCAATACTTGTTATTGCTTTCATTCTTTATATTTATCATTACTTTTGTAACATCACTTACAGTATCATTAGCTATGCCTTTTATTTCAGGTAAGCTGTTTGGTCCATAGTAGAGATTGTTTAAAATAGTTTGTGATGTTGCTAACGATTTATCAACTTTTCTTTCTAGTACTGTTGATTTTGTATAGTTACCAGCTTTGTCTTTTACTGAAACCTGAATGTTTAAAGCTTGGTTGTCTAAAAGTATATTTCTATTAACTTTGAAAATACATTCGTCATTGTTATACCAACCTGTATTC
>CALLXA010000124.1 GCA_938015795.1 uncultured bacterium
TCCATATTTACATCGTAAACCTTCTGAAAAAAACTAGCATCAACACCCAACTCCTCAGTAGAACTAATCAAACCCTTAACATCCTTTGGAAAACAACCACCACCAAAACCCAAACCAGCATACAAAAAAGATCTGTTAATTCTCCTATCCATACCAACACCATCCATAACCTCAGTAACATTAGCACCAACCCTATCACAAACCCTAGCCACATTATTTGCAAAAGTAATCTTTGTAGCAAGTAATGTATTAGAACAAACCTTAATCAATTCAGCACTCTCTAAACAAGTAGTCAAACACTTATCCTCAAAACTATGACCCGAATGATTATTATTTACCATATTATTATTAGCATACTTACTAATCTCAGGAGTCTCTGAACAAATCTCCTCAGCCATATTTTCAATATCCTTAAAAATTCCAAACACCTTATCACTAGCCCCCTTATCTCCACCACCAATAACTATACGATCTTGAATAACCGAATCAATAACAGCAGCACCCTCTCTTAAAAATTCGGGAGAAGAAAGATATGTAAACTTAACATCAGGATTAGTAGCCTTGATAATACTAATAGCTCTCTGACCAGTACCAACAGGAACTGTACTTCTTTGTACAAAAATGGCTCCATCTTTAATATATTTAGCTGCTTTTTCAACAGCATCAAAAATATATGTAAGATCAAAACCACCATTAGCACCAGAAGGAGTACCTACACTTAAGAAAATGACATCCGCATCTTTAAGACCCTCTTCATAGTCTAAAGTAGGAATTAAATTACCAGAATCAATACCTTTCTTTACTAAATTATCCAAACCTAATTCATAGAAATATGATTTACCAGATTTAATAGTTTCAATTTTTTCAGGAACAACATCTATACAATATGTTTTATGACCAACCCTAGCTGTAAGTGCAGATAATGTGAGTCCTACATATCCAGTACCAATTATTGAGATATTCATGATCTAGACTTATAACAAATTAAGTGAACATTCCAGTATACTAATCTAAATTATTTCTGCAACTTTGAGAAAAATATCTTTTTGTGATAAAACTATTACATATTGAATTAGTTTATAACAAACAATTATGAAAGATAATCTTCCTAAACTCTCTATAATTATTCCTGTTTTAAATGAAGAAGAAAACATTCCAATATTGAATGACAGGATTAAAGAAACTTTAACAAATAAAATAGACTATGAGGTTATTTGGGTTGATGATGGATCAAATGATGGTACTCAAAAAATATTAGAAAAAATTTGTAAAGATCCAAGAGTAAATGGAGTAACATTAATGACAAGAACGGGTCAAAGTGGTGCATTAATGGCAGGTATTAAAAAAGCAAAAGGTAAATATATAGCAACAATAGATGGAGATAATCAGAATGATCCTAAAGATTTCATTAAGATGCTTGAGAAGTTAGAGAAAGAAAACTTAGATGCAGTAGTTGGTTGGAGACAAAACAGATGGGAAGGTAATTTAATTAGAAGAATACCTTCATTAACTGCAAACAAACTAATGAAAATGGCTTTTGGTGATTTAGGAATACACGATACAGGATGTATGGTAAAAGTAGTAAAGGCATCAATAATGAAAGATATAAAGCTGTATGGTGAATTACATAGATTCATGTCATATCTAATTGGTATGGCAGGAGCAAAGATGGACGAAGTTCCTGTTCATCATCAAAAAAGAACAAATGGTGTAAGTAAATATGGTTTTAGTAGAACATTAATAGTTATATTTGATATTCTCAATGTAAAATTTTTAACAATGAAAAGAAAAACCCCTATTCAATTCATGGGTCCATTGGCACTTATGACATATTTCATTGGATTCATTGCAGGAGTATGGGCAATATTAGATAAAGTTCTTAATGGTGTTGATTTAGATGCAACACCTTTACTAGTAACCGCATTTATTTGTGTAATCATGGGTACTCAATTTATCTCATTTGGATTACTCGGAGAATTAATTATTCGTTCATACTATGAGAATGGAAATAATTCTACATATTCAATTAGAAAAGAGTATTAAACTTCTTATACAAAATCTGTTAACATATATTTAGATATATAATAATTAATTTTATACATTTAATATATGCAAAAGAGATTAAAAACAATAATATTCTCTGCAGTAATTTCTCTGTTAGGAATATTCTTCATTGCAACCCCCACATATGCAGCAAAGTTTGAAACTGGTGATTACAAACTTGAAAAAGATGTAATCATTGAGGAAGATCTATATATAAATGGGAAGGATGTTGTAATAAATGGAATTGTAGATGGCGACCTATTTGTAACAGGAGAAACAGTAACTGTAAATGGTACAGTAACAGGAGATCTAGTTGTAATAGCAAGTAATCTAAATGTCGCTGGTAATGTATATGGAAATACAATCTCACTATCACAAACAGCAACATATTCAGGAATACTTGGAGAGAATCTTTTTGCTCTTGCATCAAATGCGAACTACAGTGCTCAAACAGGAGAAGATGTAT
>CALLXA010000125.1 GCA_938015795.1 uncultured bacterium
TGAAGATCTACTCTCAGCATTTAAGATGGCCAAAGCTAAAAGAGATTTAACAATATTTATAGAGGCACTACTCTACACACTCTCTTTAACTGCAATAGAAACATCCAATGATATAGTAGAAACATTCTCAGACAAAGTAGAGAAAAGAGGTAAAATGAATAGAGAATTAAATCAGAGACAAATTAAAATGCTAGATTACCTATCTGTTAATCCTAAAACTACTCGAAAACAATATACAAAAATGATGGGAATCTCATTTATGACATCATACAGAGATATACAAGAGCTAATAGACAAAGCTTACATAATCTCCAAAGGTCAAGGAAGAGGTACCTACTATATATTAGCAAACAAAGAAGAAGATGAAATATTAGATTAAATTTTACAATAAATATATAATAGTTAATATTAGAGATTTAAAAAAAGAAAAACTCATGAATAAAAACAAATACGATGTAATAATAGGTTTAGAAATACACGTACAGACAAAAACCAATTCTAAAATGTTCTGTTCATGTCCAACTGGATATTTTAATCAAACACCAAATACTCATGTTTGTCCTGTTTGTTTAGGTTTACCAGGAGCATTACCAGTACCAAACAAAAAAGCATTAGAACTATGTATTCTAATGGGATTAGCAACTAACTGTGAAATTAATAACAGTATATATTTTGATAGAAAACATTACTTCTATCCTGATTTACCAAAAGGATATCAAATAAGTCAGTATAAGCAACCAATATGTTCAAATGGTAAAGTAAAAGCACTTTACTCAGAACCTGGACAAAAGACAGAAGTTTTTGAAATAGAAATAGAAAGAATTCATCAAGAAGAAGATGTAGCTAAATCAACCCATCATACAGAATCAACAACAGGTAAAGAGTATTCCTTAATAGATTACAACAAATCCGGAGTACCTTTAATTGAGATAGTCACTAAACCATGTATAAGAAGTGCTAAAGAAGCATTTGCTTTTGCATCAAAAATTAGAGAACTAGCAAGATACCTCGGTGTATCAGATGCTGATATGGAAAAAGGTCAGATGAGATGTGAACCGAATATCTCCATTCAAGAGAAAAGTAAATGGAAACAAGAAGATAACAAGATAATCCCAATTGGTGATTACAAATTAAATCCCAAAATTGAAGTAAAAAATATTGGTTCAATATCTGCTGTTCAAAAAGCAATTGAATATGAAATAGAAAGATTAGAAAAAGAGATAGAAGAAGGAAGGGATATAATACAGCAAACAAGGGGTTGGAACGCAGTAAAAGGCATCACAGAGTTCCAGAGAAGCAAAGAAACAGCTGATGACTATCGATATATGCCGGAACCAGATATACCTGTAATAGATATATCTAAAGAAATATTAGATTCAATAAAAAAAGATTTACCAAAAGAAGATACTACTGAAAAATATATCAGATATACTCAGGATTATAATATTTCAGAACATGAAGCATATGTAATTTCTAGAGATAGAGAAAGTATAGAATATTTTGAAACTTTGTTTGCAGAACTATCAAAAAGTTTAGATCCTAAAGAAGCCGCAAAAGAAGCTTGTAACTGGTTGCTTGGTACGATATATGCAATTGCTAATTCACAAAATATAGTTGTTTCAAATGAGAATATTCCTGTTTCTGATATTTCTTTGTTGATAAAGAAGTTTAAGAATAAAGAAATAACAAAGAATAAGGCAGAAGAAATTTTAAAAGATTGCATAGAGAATAAAAAGGATATATCCGATGAACTAGAGATATTTGAAAAGAATTCTAAAGAAAGTACTGGTAGTCTATCTGATATTATTAAAGAGATAATAAATAATAATCCAAAAGCTGTTGAAGACTACAAATCAGGCAAACAAGCAAGTATTGGTTTTTTGGTTGGACAGGTAATGCAACAAACAAAAGGTAGTGCAAATCCAAACAATATAAAAACTATTTTAGAAGAAGAATTAAACAAATGAAAATAGATAAACAATTTATAAAACATACAGCAGAACTTTCAAGAATTACTCTAACTGAAGAAGAGGTTGAAAAGTTTACTCCTCAGATGAAAACAATATTAGAATCAGTTGATGTCTTGAAAGAAGTTGATACAAAGGGTGTTCAACCAATGAAAGCTCATGTAAATTTTAATGATTTGAGAGAAGATATTCCAGAGGAATCATTAACACAAGAAGAAGTTCTAAAAAATGCTAAATATACAGAATCAGGACATATAAAAGTATATGGAAAAGTATTTGGAGCTATAGAGGAGAGTTAGGTGAATATTAAAAGACCCTTTTTAAAAATATCAAAAGTCTAGTATAATACTCCATACGCCGAAGTGGTGGAATTGGCAGACACGCATGCCTTAGGAGCATGTAGGAGTATATCCTGTGGAGGTTCAAGTCCTCTCTTCGGCACTTAAATCAATTAAATACAACATGTTTAAAAAAGTAATTCAGCCTTTCCAGAAAGTACTTCTTGAAAAAAATTTATGTGTAGGATGTACATTTCCATTAGACAAAGCAAAGAAGCTTGGTAATATTTCAGACAACAGATATGTTGTTGAATGCAAATGTAAAAGAAGATTTGTTTTTGACAAAGAATCAAATCACTATCAAAGAGCAACATTTGCAGAAGAACAACAGTTACTCAGATCTTTAAAGAAATAGACAAATACCCTTTGTTTATAGTAAAATCACATTTGTTATGCCGCTATCGTCTAGTGGTCTAGGACAGCAGGTTTTCATCCTGTAAACCGGGGTTCGATTCCCCGTAGCGGTACCAAATATTTAGGCATACAATCTTTTCCAACCCGGGTTCATCTGTGATACAATATAAATTAGTAATTTAGCTAATTTAAATCCTGCCATATATGTACGAAGTCCAAAACGAAGATCCTAGTAAAACAGAGAAAGTATCATCAATATTAAGCTCCATTGGACAATTTGTTCTCTCTTTTATAGAAACTGTTGTTGTTGCATTAGTAATATCTGTAATCCTCTACCTTTTTGTTATGACTCCTCACGAGGTTATAGGTAATTCAATGCATCCAACATATCAAAATGGAGAATATTTAATGGCTAACAAAATACAATACAAATTATTTGGCGAACCTCAAAGAGGTGATGTTATAATATTCAAATATTCAGAAACACAAGATTTCATAAAGAGAGTTATTGGTTTACCTGGAGATAGTGTAATGATAAAAGATGGACAGATATATATAAACAATGAATTACTAGACGAAACTAATTACTTGGCAAGTACAATATACACAAATGGAGGAGACTATTTACACGAAGGAGAGACAATAACGGTTGGTGAAAATCAATACTTTGTATGTGGAGACAACAGACCACACAGTTCAGATTCAAGATCTTTTGGTCCGATAAATGAAAATCAAATAAAAGGTAAGGCTTGGATAGTATACTTCCCTTTTAGCCAATTTAGAATAGCTGCACATGAGAATTACTCTGGGGTATAGATTAATATCGTGAAACATGTTAAATTCTTAAAAATACTATGAAAGTCTTCGTAATTGCAAATCAAAAAGGTGGAGTAGGAAAAACAACCACAACTATAAACCTAGGTGCAAGTCTTGCAAACAAAGGAAAAAAAGTTCTTCTCATCGATCTTGATCCTCAAGCAAATCTTTCATCTGGTGTTGGTTTTACACAACAATTCGACAAACAAAGTTGGACATCTGAACAAGAAGCTTCATACAAAAATATTTACGATATACTAGTAGAAAAGACACCTATTTCATCTGTTTTTGTAGCAACATCAACCCCTAACCTTTTCTTAGTACCATCACATTTATCACTAGCAGGAGCAGAGATCGAAATGGTAAATATACTAGCAAGAGAAACTCTTCTTAGTAAAGCACTAAACGATTTTAATGAAGATTTTGATTATGCGATAATTGATTGTCCACCATCATTAGGACTATTAACAATAAATGCACTAACAGCTGCAGACAAACTTTTAGTACCTGTACAATGTGAATACTTTGCCCTAGAAGGCCTTGGACAGCTATTAGAGACAACAAAACTAATAAAAGGTATAAACCCTCGTTTAACTATTGGAGGAGTAATATTGACTATGTTTGATAGCAGAACAAAACTATCTTCCAGTGTAGTTTCTGATGTACAGGAATTCTTTGAAGATACCGCATTCAAGTCTATAGTACCTAGAAATGTAAGACTCTCAGAAGCTCCTTCACATGGACAAACAATATTTCAATATGATCCCAAATCAACAGGAGCCATAGCATACAGAAACTTAGCTAAAGAATTTATAAAAAGATTTGATGATTAATTTTAACAAATAACAAAATGGAACAAACAGCAAGATTAGGAAAAGGATTAGCAGCATTAATAAGCTCTAACCAAATTGATAACTCAAACAGTTCATACAATGAACATTTTGACATAACACTGATAGAACCTAATCCATATCAACCAAGGATGCATATAGATCCAGAAGAATTGATAGAAATAGCAGATTCCATAAGAGAACACGGTGTAATACAACCTTTAATTATTACCAAAGATTCTAATTCTAATAAATATTTTGTAATAGCCGGAGAAAGAAGATTCAGGGCATCACAATTAGCAGGTAAAAAATCTGTCCCAGTAGTTATCAAAGACACTTCTCCACAAGAGATGTTAGAGATAGCCCTTATTGAAAATATTCAAAGAAAAGACCTTAATCCGTTAGAAGAAGCATTCGCATTCAAACAATTACAGGATGAATTTGGAATACCACAAGAAAAAATAGCTACATCTGTAGGCCTAAGTAGAGTTGCTGTAACAAATAAAATGCGATTACTAAAAGTTCCCGATCAAGTTAAAGAATCGATCTTAAACGAAAAGCTTAGTGAAGGACATGCCAGAGCATTATTAGGAATAAAAGATGAAACATCCTTGATAGCTGCTGCTGATTTAGTTGTAAAAAGAGGTATGACAGTAAGACAAACAGAAGAATTAGTTAGGAAAATAAATTTTGGACAAGGTTCATCTACCCGAAATTGGAAAACATCTGATAGCATAACAGACAAGTATACAGAACTATTAAGCAAAAAACTTGGATATACAGCCCATATAACCAAAATGTCCAAAGGTGGAAAAATAACAATCAGATATAACAACAAAGAGGAATTAAAAGATTTAATGAGTAAACTTATTTAGAAGAAGTTACTTCCTGTCTAAGTTTTTCATATACTAATATAGCAGCACTTGCACTTACATTTAGTGAACCAATTCCCTCTCTCATGGGAATAGAAATAGTACCGTCCAATTTTTCTAATATTCCATTTGAAATACCAACATCTTCAGCACCTAAAACCAAAGCAATTGGACCTTTAAGATCTTTATCAAAATAATTATCTCCTTCCATATGAATACCATATATTTTCATATCTTCTTTTTTTAGAACCTTAATAGCCTCAAACAAACTCATTTCAATCAATGGAATTCTCTCAGCAGCACCCATGGATATTCTTAAAGTTTCATTTGATACTAAACTTTTCTCCTGAGGATTCACAATAATTCCATTAACTCCTGCACCAAAAGCAGATCTCATAATAGCAGCAATGTTTTGAGTATATTTAAGATTATCAAGAATTAAAAAAAATGGTTGCTTTCTCTCCTCTCCCAACTTATTTAAAAGTTCATCTAGTTTCCAATTATTTTCGGATAGCATATACCCTATTACGCTTTCAGAAGAAGACGTTCTAAGCCTTCTGTTTAATATTCTTCTAGAAACTTTTAAGACCTCTATCCTGTTCTTACCTGCTAACTCTACTATCTCTTTTGTTTTTTCATCTTTATATGCATTATTAGCTAAATATATACGTTCAAAATGACGACCTTCTCTCAAAAGTTCAAGAAGAGCATTTTTGCTCTCTATTTGTATATATTTAGGTTTGGACATACTATTTTGAATCTACTACATCAACAAAATACTTTCCTCTTTTCTGACCACTCATCAATCTAAATGAAACAACTCCATCAGCTTTTGCATGTATAGAATAGTCTTTTGACATGAATGTATTTTTACCAGGGTGATATATTGATCCCCTTTGCTTTAGTATTATATTACCAGTTTTTACAACTTCCCCAGCATACTTTTTTACACCGAGTCTTTTACCAGCAACATTACCATGATTTGATGTACTAGCAGCACCAACAACATGTGACATAGTTTTCTCTTTACAAATTAAACTGTATTACCTTTTTTGTAATACAAAAATATTCCTTGTGATAATACTATTTTTACGACTCCACTTCAAGTCCCTACCAGCAGCAAGAGAAGAATTTAGTATATTCCATCTTTTATCTATAATATCGTGAATACTGAATGTTTTCCAACCGCTATGTGTTTTGTAAGAAGGCGTAATAATAACTGCAACATGACCAGGTTTAAGAACTTTTTCTAAAACCTTAAATAATCCACTATACAAATCTTTTACATCCTTTATTAATTCATCGGCTCTCAATGGACTCATTACTCTTTTTTGTGGAGGACCCATATACGGCTCACAAACAACCGCCCCTATATCTGTTCTTTTGAGATCCAATACTGTTTTTTTCTCAACATCCTTAATATCTAATCTTAAAACATTGTATTTAATCTCACCTATTAAACCTTGATCCTCTAACCACAAAATATTTTCAGTTGTATAATGAACAGCATTGTTTGAAACATCAGAACCAAATACATCAAATCCAAGAACTGCAGCCTCCAAAAGAATTGTTCCAGAACCACAGAAAGGATCCCATATGATGCCACTTCTCAAACCTGTTAAATTAACTAACATTCGAGCTAATTTTGGGGGTAATGTACCCATATCTGTATCTGTGTATGGCTTTTCGTAATCTCTTTTTACAAAACCATCAACATCCTGTATAGCAAGTGTACTACCATATATTTTTTCATTCCCATTATCTATTAAGCATAACTCGAAACCCTTAGTTAAAATATCGTTTTTAAGGACCTGTGCACTGTTTAAAGAAGGATATCTATCTTTTGCATCTATGAACCTAGATGAAACACCATATTCCTTTAAACCTCCCTTAAGAGCTCTAGACAGTTTTCTAACAAAGTCATTATCAAAATACTGATCATTATCCAAAACACTTGTACCAAAAATTACTTTTCTATCACTATGATTATATTTATCTAAAAAAGTTTCACTATCTACAATTTCTCCAAAACGAATAAAACCTCCTAATCTATTAAAAATACTCAAACCCTTATCAGAGGAAAAATCTTTACTCTCTATTAAAAATATTTTTTCTGAAAATCTTTTTATACAGTCTGTATTTAAACCGTATGTATTTGAAACTGCAGATAACTCTGCATATGATAAGTCTTGAAAAGTACCTGCTTCGAAGAAGAACTTAGGCATTGTTATATTTTTTTAACCAAAACTTTTGTAATTTCAGCTCTATGACCGTAACTTTTTCTATATCTAGATTTAGATTTGTACTTAAGACCATTGATCTTTTTGTCTTTTTTCTGGGAAGTTAATTCTAATTCAACTTTAACATCCTTAACAAAAGGTTCTCCAATCTTAATATTATCACCATCTGCAACCAAAAGCACTTCAGATATTTCAATTTTGTCACCTTTGTTTCCAGAAAGTTTGTCCACTTCATACTCTTTACCCTCAGTAACTTTTAACTGAGTTCCAGATATTTGAATTACAGCAAATTTTTCGGATTTCTTTGTTTCTACCATGGATAAGGATTTTAAGTTAATATATTAAAAATGTCAAGAAAAAAGCATATTAGAATATTCTTTAATCTTCATCTAAAAGTCCATTAGAATTACCTTTTTTAGATGAAATATATCTTGATGATATGTTTTGAACCAATCCCAAACAAACGAATGTCATTACTGTAATACTACCTCCAGAACTCATAAGGGGCAAAGGTATACCCGTAGCTGGTATCACTCCAGTATTGGTACCGATATTTATAAATACTTCCAATAACAATTTAAGCCCAACCCCTATCGCTATCAATGAATACAAAGGATTATCAATAGTATTAACAGCTAAATTAAAACACGTAATAATTAAAATAGCGTAAAGGGAAAGCAAGAATAATGAACCTATTAATCCAAATTCCTCTGCAAAAGATGCAAATATGAAATCTGTTTGATATTCAGGGAGAAAATTTCTTTTACTTTGAGTACCATTACCAAAACCTTTTCCCAACAATTGACCTGACCCTATTGCTATTCTAGCTTGGTTAACATTAAAACCTATGTCATTTTGTGTTTCTTCTGGATTAAAAAAAGCTTCTACACGATTTTTTTGATACTCTCTCAAGACATCTTTCCAAACAATACGTGATCCTAAACCAATTAAAATAGAAATTATAAAAGTTATTAAGATAAATATTTTCCATGATTCTTTGTGATAGAAGGAAAAAACAGATACCATTAATCCAACTAAAAGTAATAAAAACCATGCATTATTTTGAGTTATTGAAGAAAGCAAAAAAGCCAATATATTTGATCCCAATATAATCAACATAGCAGAGTTTCTTAATGTGTTATTCAAACCAAAAAAAGAAACTAAAAACCATATTGTTATCAACAATATAGACATACTACCACTAGGTTCAAAAAATATAAGGATAAAAAAAACTGAAGAAAGGAAAAACGTTATAAGTAGTAAAACAAATTGATTTATTTTATCCTTAAGTGAAAGGATACTTGCTGTATAGAGAATGACTATTACTTTCGCAATTTCAGAAGCTTGTATCTGAACTCCTCCAACAATTAACCATCTTTTTACATTATTTATCGTAGGTCCTACTAAAAGCGTCAATATTAATAACAGAGCTGTTACTGCAAATAGTATTGATAATATCTGCCAATATTTTAGGTATGATAAATCTATTCTTGTTAAGATGAAATAAATTATAAATCCAATTATTATAAAAATTATTTGCTTCCAAACAATATCCAAATCTCCAAATCCACCCGCAGGGAGTATTGTTGTGGAAAGAAGTGTTATAATTCCAACAATAGAAAGTAATACTGTGGGAATAAAGATTTTAAGGTCTAATGATTGTTTATGTTTTTTTTCAATGAGATCCATATATTAGCAATTGTACATTTGAAGTAATTATTTTTCTACCTCAATTAGCTTATTCTTACTTTTCAACCCCTTTATTATTTTTATTTTTGATTTTGAGATATCAAAATATGATGATAATGTTTTTATTACCTCTTGATTAGCTTTACCGTCCTGTGGCAAGGAATGTACTTTAACTATTAGATAAGTATCTTTCAATATAACTTCGGATTTTGAAGAATTTGTTTTTACCTTGATTTCTACAATCACCTATCTCCTCTTTCTCATAAATGCAGGAACATCCAAGGGATCGTCAACATTCAGCATGTCACTTTTAGGACTTATCGACACATCATCATGAATTTCAGAATCATTATCGAGATCTTCAAATGACTCTAATACGTTTTCCTCAGAATCATCTATATCAAACTCTTTTGTACCAGATGAACTATCTCTATCATCTTCATTTGCGAATCCAAAATTACGAATATTTCCATCTGGAGATTTTTGTTGTCTTGTAAATATTTGCTTCTGCTCATCAAAGCCAGTAGCAACAATTGTTATTGTTAACTCATCACCTGCATCTGGATCTATCTGAGCTCCAAATTTAATGTTTGCGGCTGGATCAACAGCTTCTTTAATCAACTCAGATACCAAACTAATTTCAGGAAGAGTAAGATCAGAGCCAACAATATTGTAAAGCACTCCAGTTGCGCCTTCAATTGACATATCTAACAAAGGACTCGTTGTCGCAGCTCTAGCTGCTAATTCAGCCCTATTTTCACCACTAGCCCTACCGATTCCCATTAAAGCAGTACCAGCATTGTTCATTACAGATTTAGCATCATTAAAATCCGCATTTATATATCCAGTCTGACTAATTAAATTTGAAATACTTCGTACTCCTTCAGCTAATACAGAGTCTACTTTTTTCATAGCATCAATGAAGGAGAGTCTTTCACTTGCATCAACAATTTCCAATAGTCTCTGATTAGGTACTACAATCAAAGTATCAACTTTGTCTCTGAGAGCAGCAATACCTTCCTCTGCAACCTCTTTTCTTCTGTTTCCTTCGAAATCAAAAGGCTTGGTAACAACAGCTACGGTCAAAGCACCCATATTTTTTGCAACACCAGCAATTATTGGAGCAGCACCTGTTCCTGTACCACCTCCCATTCCAGCAGTTATAAAGACCATGTTTGCACCCTCTAACAATTCTTGCACTTCATCCAAGCTTTCTTCTGCAGATTGAGCACCCATTTCATGATTACCTCCAACACCAAGTCCATGTGTCAATTCCTCTCCCAGTTGCAATGTTACAGGTGCAGCAGAAAGTTTCAAAGCTTGAGCATCAGTATTAAACGCCATAAAATCAACACCCGGAATGTCATAATCAGTAATCATTGTATTTATAGCGTTGCAACCACCTCCTCCAACTCCAACTACTTTTATTTTTGCTACTGGGTCAACATTTGTTGTTACTAACATATTACCAAACGATAAAATTTAATTTAAGGCAGTAATGACTTAATCCAATCCCCTATTTTACCAAAAACGCCATTGATATCCACCTTACTCTTTTTATCACCTGAACTAATATCCACATCATCATCTAAAGCGTGTTTAATAAGACCCTGCACACAAGCATATGAAGGATCTGATATCTCTTCAGTCATACCAGTCAAGCCTGATGGATAACCTATCCTTGCAGCGACTCCAAATACTCCTTGTGTTAATTTTGTAATATCTT
>CALLXA010000126.1 GCA_938015795.1 uncultured bacterium
AATCAATGGTTGTTCCATTTTTAGCTTCAACTATTACATCGTGTCCTCCAGCTGTATCATCTGTTCCAACGACACCAGCCGTTGAACCATTAGTTATTTTAACACCATATGTAGTACCTGCTGTTAAAGCTCCTACTGCAGTTATTGTTATTTTATCTGAAGAACTTGCTCCTGATCCTTGTGAACAAGTTGCTGCTAATGTACCAGAAGTAGGTAAGACTGCATCTATTGCCCAATTTGTTGCTGAAAGATCCGCTACAGAAGATGCTACTCCAGTAACAGTTAATGAACCTGCTGTTCTACACCATTGTGCATCATCTGCATCTGGGAATGTTAAAGTGACTGTTCCTCCTGTAGGTATTGTTTGTGTTGTTGCTACAGCTAGTACAAATTCAACTTCATTACCTGTTGTACCTGCTAGATTTGTTTGTATTCTACTTAGGTATAGGTAGGCTGCTGTTAAACTTCCAGCATCTGATTTAAATGCAGGAGAGATTAACAGTATGGCTGTGACTAAAATTACTGTTGCAATATTAACAATACGAAGGGATTTAAAACATTTCATAAAAGGCAGTTTGTTTAATCTAAATATTTCAATATATATTTTATAATATTATTACAATACGTTGTCAAATAATTTGTTAGTATCTTGGAACTATCACAAAAGAGATGTTTTCTGTATAGTCATTTGAAGAAGTTTTGTTTGTACCAGGTTTTGCAATTATCTTAATACCAGCTCTTCCGTTAACTATTGGACCATCTCCGTCGTATATTTTACTGTTTACAGTATCAATAATTCCCACATTATTTATACTGCCAGAGTAGTTTGTTGTTGTAGTTAGATCTCCGTAATATGGTGAGCTATCGTCATATGCAATGTAAAAATTTTTTAATCCAAACCCTGATTCTACATTGTCTAAATTAGCATTAGCAGAGGATATTGTTTCTAATGTGGTAGGGCTTTTTAATCCTCCATTTATTCCTTTTTGTAAAATAGCTATTCCACCAGTTGAATTACTTTCCATGTCTAACCAAATCAAATTAGGTGCAGTTATTGCTGCTGACCCACTGATTAGTTGATATGTACCTGAAAACGATATTGAGTAGGGTGGAGAGCTTTCAGTATCTATTCCTGTATTTGTTGCTATATCAATATCAAAAGTTATTGATCCCGATGTTGTTGTTGCGTTTGCACTTATACTTGGATCTGATTGGGTAAAATCTCCGTGTAGTGCAACTATTCTTAAATAGTACTGTGTATCTGATGCTAATCCTTGTAGATTGAATGTTTCTGCTTCCCATACTGCTTCTGTTCTAAAATCATTTATATCATGATTAGTAACTGTTTCAGGTCTAAATGTAGACCCATCGATATATTGTATATCAGATATAAAATTGTCTGTGGATATCTCTATACTGTAGAGTGTATCTGAAGGATTGCCATTGCTTTCAATTTCAAATCTAGCTTTGTCATAGCAACCATCACCTCCACAAATAGCAGTCATACCACCTGTAAGTAATTCAGAAGGACCAGATGTACAGTTTGTAGTACCATCTGTATCTGTTTCAAAACATTGAATAGACGGTTGTGCAGCTACAAAATTAGCAGAAGGATCTTGATTTAGTCTGTAATTGGTTGAATAATTTCTAGGATCTCCAGAAATATCTCCAGTAGATGAAATAATGTTGTAATTTGAAGAACTCTGTATACCACCTCCACCAGATGTAGTAGCTCCTACAATCTTGTAATTAGAAGAATCTAAATCAGCAGCATATATATAGCTAATTGAATTAGTTGCTATTAATAGTATAGAGAAAACTATTTTTAAGAGATTGGCAGATTTCATAGGATAATGATATTGTAAATGTAAACAAAGAGTCAATGATATGAAAGAATTATCTATACATGTTAAAAACTTAAATAAGACATTTGAAATTGTAAAAGGTAA
>CALLXA010000127.1 GCA_938015795.1 uncultured bacterium
ACCACCGAGATCTACACTCTTTCCCTACACGACGCTCTTCCGATCTATATTTTACATCCATAGCTATACAATCAACATTACCCTCCAATATTACATCTTCTAACTTCTTAGGCATTAAACCATTACTATCTAATTTAACAAGAAAACCCATATCCTTAATTCTTTTAATAAATTCACCAAGACCTTTTTGAATTAGAGGCTCACCACCTGTAATAACAACACCATCTAATTTACCAATACGCTTCTTTAGGAATTTTAAAATATATTCCTCTGTCCAAGCTCTACTTTTATCAAAGCTTTCAATAACTAGCTCTGGATTATGACAGTATGAACACCTTAAATTACAACCATGTGTAAAAACAACGGCGGAAATTTTACCTGGATAGTCTAGCAGTGTGGATTTTTCAAAACCACTAATATTAATCATCTTTTACATATGTAACAAAATCAAAATCATCAAAAGACTCCTTCTTAACAACCTTCCATATATTCATATCAATCTCTGGGAAATATGTATCACCACCAAAAGATTTCTTGACATGAGAAATTTCTAAAACATCAGCAAACTCCATTGCATACTTATACAACATACCACCACCAATTATATATACTTTAGAACAATCGTAATCATTATCAAAAATACCCATCTTAATATCTTCTAATCCTCCCTCTAATGATTTGTAGCTATAGAAACCATCTCTATCATATCCAGAAGGATTAAGAACAATATTAGCTCTACAAGGTAAAGCCTTTGGAAAAGAATCAGCAGTATTTGAACCCATTATTATTGGATGATTAGTTGTTAACTTTTTAAAATGTTTTAAATCCTCGGAAATATGCCAAGGTATACTACCTTTGTTTCCAATAACGTTATTTTTTGCAACAGCAGCAATCACCACCAAATCAAAATCTTTCATTAAACAGCAAGTTCAAATTTAATAGTTGGATCAGGATCATAGTTTAAGAATTCAGTATCTGTATACTCCCAATCAAAGATAGATTTAAAATCTTTAGTTACAACAGAAGGCAATGCCTTTGGTTTTCTTCCTAATTGTGTTTTTACACCTTCCAACTGATTCATATATATATGAACATCACCCCAAAAACCCATCAATATACCTTCTTTTAAATTACACTCATTAGCCAGTAAATGAAGCAAGGTAGCGTAACTAGCTATATTAAAAGGAATACCCAGTGGCATGTCAGCAGATCTTTGATTCCAAAAAAGATTTAACTTACCATCAGTAACAGTAACCTGAAAACTGTAATGACAAGGTGGTAAAGCCATCTTCTCTAAATCCATAGGATTCCAAGCAGTAACCAACATTCTTCTGTCAGTAGGATTTTTTTTAATCGTATCAATCAATATCTGAATTTGATCAACCCCCTTGTTAGTATAGTCTGCATCAAAAGATGTGTACTCAGCTCCAAAATGTCTCCATTGAAAACCATAGATAGGACCTAAATCTCTTTCTAAAAGCATTTTCTGTTTAGTCTTTTCATCGTGCCCATACTTTACTCTTAAAGGTGAACACCATTGATCCCAAATATGGTTATTTCTGTCTTGTAACCATTTCTTGTCAGTAATACCTTTTAAAAAGAATTCTACCTCTGACAACACACCCTTAATATATACTTTCTTTGTAGTTAACAAAGGGAAACCCTCTGACATATCATGACGGAAAGTAGCTCCTGGTATAGAAAGGGTGTTGATACCTGTTCGATTTTCTTTCTCAACACCATTTTCTAAAACATCTTTTAATATATCTAAATATGCTTTCATTACCTATTCAGGCTTGAAATATTTTCTGTCAGCCCACTCAGATTGTTTACCAACATTCCATTGAGAGATAGGGCGGATATATCCAACAACTCTAGAATATACCTCGCATCTCTGTCTTGTAACTTTATTCTTCTTCATAACGGGCAGTATAAAAATTTATATAAAAAAAACTAACTAAAATTTTTCATCAAACTCCATATCATCTTTAAAACCAATCTCTGCATCACACTTTGGGCAATACTTATGTTCTCCTGCAATATATCCATGCTTAGGACATACACTGAATGTAGGTGTTACAGATATATATGGTAATTTGTAATTTTCTGCAATTTTCTTAATTAAATGCTTTGTACCTTCAGCAGAATTAATTTTTTCACCAATATACAAATGTAATACAGTTCGACCAGTATACATACATTGAAAATCATCTTGTAAGTCTAGTGCTTCGAAAATATCATCTGTTAACCATGCTGGTAATTGAGAGCTATTGGTGTAGTAAGGAGCTGAATCACAATGTCCAGAAAGATCATTAGCTGTAATTATTTCATCACCAAATCTTTTCTTATCTGCTTTTGCGAATTTATAAGTTGTACTTTCACCCGGTGTAGCTTCTAGATTAAATAACTGATCTGTTTCCAATTGATAATCCATTAATCTTTCTCTCATATGTTCCATAATTTCTAAGCCAAAGGCCTTACTTTTCTCATTGGTAATATCCATACTCTTATCTTTGTAGAAGTTTACCAAAGACTCATTCATACCAAGAATACCAATAGTATTAAAATGATTCTTGAAATACTCTCCAAATCTTTCTTTGATATCGGATAGGTAGAATTTAGAATATGGATATAATCCTTTCTCCATATATCTCTCAACAAAATCTCTCTTTATCATTAAACTCTCTTTCGCAATATCCATCATCTTATCTAACCTTTCAAAATACTCCTCTTTTGTTTTAGAAAGAAAACCTATCCTAGGCAAGTTAATAGTGACGACCCCTATACTTCCAGTTAAAGGATTTGCACCAAACAAACCTCCACCTCTTTTTCTCAAAACTCTGTTGTCTAATCTCAATCTACAACACATAGATCTAGCATCGTCAGGATTCATATCAGAGTTAATAAAGTTTGAAAAATATGGAATACCATACTTCGCAGTCATCTCCCATATTGGTTCATAATCAGGATTATCCCAATCAAAATCTTTTGTTAAGTTGTATGTAGGAATAGGGTATGAGAAAAGTCTTCCTTGAGCATCACCTTTCATCATAACTTCGCAGAAAGCTCTGTTAATCATAGACATTTCTTTTTGGAAATCTTTGTATTTTTCTTTTTGAGGTTTACCTCCAATAATTACACTTTGATCGGCTAGAATTCCTGAAGGAATCAAATCCATAGTAATATTTGTAAAAGGTGTTTGACAACCAACCCTAGTTGGTACATTCATATTGTAGAGAAATTCCTGTATCTCTTGTTTAACCTCTTCATATGTCAAATTGTCATATCTTACAAATGGAGCTAAATATGTATCAAAAGAGGAGAATGCTTGTGCACCAGCAGCCTCATGTTGCAGAGTATACAAGAAATTAACTGCTTGACCCAATGCTGTACTTAAATGCTTAGCAGGAGCAGAGGATATCTTACCAGGAACACCAGTAAAACCTTTCATTAACAAGTCTTCCAAACTCCAACCACAACAATATGTAGCTAACATACCCAAATCATGAATATGTATATCCTTACTAATATTTGCATTAGAAATCTCTTTTGGATATATACTATGTAACCAATAGTTGGCTTGAACTGCAGAAGATATGAAATTATTCAAACCCTGCCAAGAATATGCCATATTACTGTTTTCGTTAACTTGCCAATCCAATTTGTCTATATACTCCTTAATCAAAGTATCTGCATCTATCAATGATTTGATATTTTTAACTTGATTTCTCAAATCAATAAATAAACCAAATGCAACAGAAGTCTTACCATGTCCCATATCTACTAAAACTTGCTTTACAAGCTCTCCAATCTCATCAGAACTAACAACATCCTTCCCTGAGTATTTCTCTGACAATCTTTTTTCAACTTCATCTGCAATCTCTTCCGCTCTCTCTCTATCATTACCGCCAACACTTTCAGCAGCTTTGAATATTCCACTAACTATTCTTTCCTTTTCAAATTCAACAATTCTTCCATCTCTCTTTTTAACTTTAAACTGGCAACTAGTATTCTGGGCAGACATCGTAATATGAACTAAAATTATTTATTTTTTAAATTTTTAATCTCTAACTCTATATCCTCTATAGTGTCAAAACTCTTATATACAGAGGCAAATCTTATATATGCAAGAGGATCTTTACTTTTTAACCAATCAAGAACCATCAATCCTATATCATGAGAATTTACTGGTTCTTCACTATTTAAAACATATCTCTCAATTTCCTCTGCAAAAAGATCTATATCTTCCTTTGAAATTCTGTCATTATCTGTAGATTTGTTAATACCTTTTGTAATTTTCGATATGTCAAATCTTTCTAAAGAACCATCTTTCTTTACAATACTAATATCGAATTTTTCAATTCTTTCATATGTTGTAAATCTCTTACCACATCTCAAACACTGTCTTCTTCTTCTGGTCGAGCTATCTTCTCGATTATCCCTTTTATCTATTACTTTTGTTGCATCACATGCACAGAACGGACATCTCATATACACAATATGTTGTATTTAGTTTATTAACATACCCCAAGCCCTAGTGGTGGTCAACATCCCATAGAGTGTTGGATATGTAGTTATACTTGTTAAAAAGGAATATGTTGTTCCTGAAGTTTTTATTATAAGATTGTTTATAAAAATATGGGTTAGTAGTATTTAAAATATTTGACAAAATACAAAACAGC
>CALLXA010000128.1 GCA_938015795.1 uncultured bacterium
CGAATCCGAAATATCAGAGGCTAGAAGAAATAAATTACCTTGCTACCAAATACTACTACAAAGAATTAAAAGCAAATAAGATAGCTTTTGAATATATAAAACAGAGAAATTTTAAGGAAGAAACTATTAAAGAATTTGGTATTGGATATGCACCTAAATATCCTAAATTATTAGATTATTTACAAAAAAGTAACAAATTTTCTAAAGAAGAACTTCTAGATTCAGGATTATTTACTTTAAAAGAGAATAAGGTTAGAGAAAAATTTTACGATAGAATAATGTTTCCAATAAGATCTACTAGAGGAAAAGTTATTGGTTTCTCAGGACGAGTATTACCAGGGAATGACTACGGGCCCAAATATATGAATACCCCAGAGACTCCAATATTTCATAAAAAGGATAATCTTTTCGGATTATACGAATCCAAGCAAGAAATTAGGAAGAAAGATTTAGTAATATTGTGCGAAGGACAAACTGATGTTATTTCAGCACATCAAGCTGGTATAAAAAACATTGTAGCTCCTCTTGGTACTGGTTTAACAAAGGAACAGGTTGAGAAACTATCACACCTTACAAAAAACTTACTGTTTATATTTGATAGCGATAGTGCTGGACAAACTGCGGTAGAGAGAGGTTTTAAAATATCTTCAGAAATCGGTGTTTATCCATTTGCTGCAAATCCCAAACCATATAAAGATTTAGACGAAATGCTTAAAGACAAGCCTTCCTTGATAAATGAGGTCATAGCCAACAAGCAAGATGCTTTCTCATATATGATATCTGATTACATACAAAATATAGATCTTGGTACATTAGAAGGACAAAACAAAGCTTACAAATATTTCGACGAACTCTTAAGTAATGTAAAAGATCATAAGTCACTAGATTACTACCGATCTAAAATAGTGAAGCTTACCAAACTAGAAGCCTATAATCCGAAAGTTGCTTCCAAAACACTTACAGTTACGAAGAAAAATCAATTCGAACAAAAAAATAACAAATTCCCTATGAAAGATGATTTCCATATCAAAGAGTATTACTACATACAATACCTTACTTTACTAGATGACATAACGAAAGAAGACCTCATCAATATTGAAGATCTTAATAGTGAAGAAATAAAAGAAATATATAAAGAATTCAAATCTATCACAAATATAACAAGGGGTTCACTATACAAACGCCTAGAAAACAACATTTCCTTAAAAAAAGTACTAGAGGACTTGATATTTTCTGCCAATATGCTTCCCCAAGATCAGGAAACACTTAGAAAGGAACTTGAAAGACTAAAACGAGATATAAAGATAGAATCGTTAACAAAAAAATTAAAAAATTTAAGTATAAAAATCGGCTTAGAAGAAGAAAGAAACAATACTAAAGAAAGTAACAAACTCTTAGAAGAGTATCAGAAATTAAATATAACTTTAAACAAATTAAAAGATGACAGAGATCTCTAATTACGATCACTTCGATTACGATTACTCAGAATATTGGAAAGGTCGAACATATGAGAATGAATCAGAGAAAATGATTCTTTCTGAAATATTTTCAAATTACAAAGGGAAATGGTTTTTAGATGTAGGCGGATCATATGGAAGATTAACATCTACTTACTACAACAGATATAGCCATCCAATTGTCTTAGACTATTCTTTAAAAACTTTACAAAAGAATTACCCTATTATTCAATCCAAATATCCAAATACCATATTCATTGCTGCAAATGCATACAAAATGCCCTTCAAAGAAGATACTTTTGATGGAGCTTTAATGGTAAGAGTTTTACATCATATCGAAAAACCAGACCTATATTTCAAGGAATTAAAAAGAATTCTTTACAACAATTCTGTATATGTTCAAGAATTTGCAAACAAAATACATATAAAAGCACGTATAAGAGCTATTCTAAAAAAAGATTTTTCAATTTTTAACACAGAGGCTTACCAACAACCATCATCAAAAAACTATGAAGGTACAAAAGAAGGAGAAGAAGCACTCTTCCTAAATTACCACCCTAAATACATTAAAAATCTACTAGAGAAGAACAATCTTACATTGAAGAAAAAATACGGTTGTTCATACCTTAGATCACAACAGCTTAAGAAATTAATTGGTGAAGAAAGAATGATAGATATCGAAGAGATACTTCAAAAAACATTCTCATGGAGTAATATACCTCCAAGTATTTTTTACGAGACCATCTTAAAAGATGACAATAAGAAAGCTGAAGGCACTGATAGTTTAAACGATATTTTAGTATGTCCAAAGTGTCATTCGAAATTAATTTTCTCCTCAAGCACTGCAAGTTGTAAAAAATGTAAAAAAGATTATTACAAAAAAGATAATATTTGGGATTTTAGAGAAAACTAATGAAAGCAAAAAAATCTCTTGGTCAAAACTTTTTTGTTAATGATAATCTTGCAGACAAGATTGTAGAAAAGGTTTTGGAATCTAATCCAAAAACAGTCGTAGAAATTGGTCCTGGGAAAGGTTTTTTTACAAGTAGGTTCATAGAAAAAGGCATTAGAACTATAGTTGTTGAAAAAGATAATACTCTAGCAAAAGAATTAAAATTTACATATCCAAATCTAATTGTAATTAATGAAGATTTTTTAGATTTAAATTTAAAGCTCCTTGATATAAAAGAATCTGAAACGGTATTCTTTGGCTCATTACCTTACAATGTAAGCAAACCAATTATTAGAAAAATTCTTCAATCTGAATTTTTCCAAAGCTTTGCATATTTCATAATTCAGAAAGAAGTTGCAGAAAAATATATTTCAAAAGCTCCAAATAGCAATATTCTATCCCTACAGAGCCAATTGTTTGCAAATTGTAAAAAGTTTTTTGATATTTCAAATGGATCATTTAGACCCATACCAAAAGTAACTAGTTCTTTTGTTGGATTCTCATCTGTAAAAATACCTTTTGAAATTCCAAATTTTAAAGAATTTAATACTTTTTTAATACAATGCTTTATATCTCCTCGTAAAACATTACGAAACAATCTCAAATCATATTTAAAAGATCGCAATATCGAAACAGAATTTCTTTCAAAAAGACCTCAAGAACTTAGCTTGGAGGAATATTACAAACTTTTTACCTTTCTAAAGTAGCATTTGATATAATGCTATAGATGAAGAAAACGGATATCAAAGAACCAAAAGAAGTACAGTTAGATCTTGGTATCAAAGAACCTTTTAAGAACAGATTTTACAAGGTAAAAGATAAAGCAGATAGAGCTGTTAGAAGATTAGAAGTTAGGAAGTATCTCAAAGATCCTCTAACTTGGGCTATGATAATAATCAGCATAATTCTTATCCTCACACAAATTTATTTGATATATTCAAATTGGAATAACTATCCTTCTCTAATTCCAATATTTAAATATCAAATTCAAAATATTAACAAATTAGGAGAAAGTATATACATATTAATATTTCCAATACTATCATTACTTTCACTTCTTTTTAGTAGTATTATAATTTCGAAGTATTACTCAAGAGAAAAATACTTAACAAAATTCCTCTTAGTAGCATCTTTTCTTAATACTTTTTCTCAAACAATCGTTTTAATTGATTTAATAAATAGTATATAAAATGGATTTTTCAACACCTTTACAATTCTTAAACACCCTTATCTCTAATATACCTACTTCAATACTGGGATCTCCATATGCCAAATATTTACAATATTGGCCAATATTTCTCATTGGATTTCTCTTTGCATTGTTCGCAACACCAATACTTGGGCAAATCGCATTAAAATATGATATTACTTACAAACCACAATCAAAAAGAAAAGGTCGAGATCATGATAATCCAGAAAAAGCTATGCACGAAGGAATTATCCCTGGATTAGGCGGCTTAGCAATAATAATACCTGTGATATTTGCAATACTCTTTTTCTTTAAATTAGATAGTTTTACATTACCAATCCTCTTAGCAGTTTCATTACTACTTCTAGGATCTTTTCTTGATGAAATATTTAATCTTCCAGCAAAAATACAATTTGGTTATCAATTACTTTCAGCTCTGATAATAGCTTTCTCAATAATTGATCTTTCAAATATCTCCCTTATTTCTGACTCTGCATTATCTTTAAACCTTTTTTCTTGGAAATTTGAAATACTTGGAATACAGCAATCCCTAGCACTTCCTGGAGATATCCTTCTAACAATATGGATTTTAATATGTATAAATGCCTTTAAATGGACAGGAGGAACACCAGGACTGATAGAATCCAATTCATTGATCATATACTCACTAATCTTCATTCTCGCAGTTAGAGATGGTTCTCCACTAGCAGCAACACTAAGTATACTTGCAGTTGGATCACTCTTTATCTTTTTAATTTTTTCATTACCACCTCCAAAGATATTCTCAGGATCACCTGGCAGAACTTCATATGGTTTTTTGATTTGTGTATTAGCTTTAATTGCAGATGCTAAAATGGCTACCACAATAATGCTTTTGATAATCCCTTTGGTAGATTTTGTATATGTAATAGTAAAAAGATATATTACTTATAAACCAAAGAACCCTATTGATCTACTTAAATTAAATGACACAACACACTTACATCATCAACTTTTGAAAATGAATCTAACCAGAAAACAAGTTATATTAGTAGAAACTATGGGAACATTGTTTTTAAGCTCTTTTGCTGTATTAACAACAGGTGCTTTAAGATATTTTGCAATAATATTTTGCACAGCAATAGGAATCGGCTTCGTTGTTTTTATCAATATACAATCGCAAAGAAAACAAAAAGCCGAATCTAAAAAAGAAAGTCCAGAATCAAAGTATTCTTACTAAATATTCATAGACAAAGATTTTCAACTCCTCTATAATTTGATTAGTATGAAAAAGAATAAAACTGCCATAATTACAGTAATAACTGTAATTACACTATCATTAACACTATATTTTTTACCGCTTAAGTCTTTAATCGGAAGACTTCCTATAATAAATACTTTTTACAATAACACTTCTTTGGAAATAATATCCCAAAGAAGTAAAGCCACAGTAATTATAAATGGTAAGAACTATGGAGAAACACCAACTACAGTGGAAAATTTACCGGAAGGTAAATATACTGTTGAACTAACTAGAGTTGCAGATGATGATACCTTTTACGAAACAGAAACTCTTAATATTGAAATGGCAAGAAACACCTCCGCTAGAATAGATATAGAAATTGGTCCTAAAAGGATACTTCATGGAACAATACTTTACTACACATCAATACCTAAAACCTCTGAAAATGAAGGTCTATTAACAGTAACAAGCACTGCAGATGATGCAAAAGTATATATAGATAGTGAATATATTAAAAAAGCACCTGTAGGTGGCTTAACCTTAAAAGACAATCAATACCAGATAAAGGTAACAGCAGAAGGATACGAACCCATTGAGATCCCCATCTTCATACGAAAAGGATATCATTTAAATCTAAAAACATATCACTTTCCAATACCAGTAAGTTTTGATACTGTTAAATAATGAATAATACAAAATTAAATAAAATTAAGGCTCAAACACCAGTATCACTCATTGTACATGGAGGTAATCGTGATGGATATTTAATTGCAAAAACCTTAATAGATCAAGGTGCATATGTCATAATTGTTGATGAATATAATGGAGAAACCAAAAAATATATTTCTGATCTTAAAAATACTGGCAAAGCCGATTTTTTTGATTTTAAAGGGTATGAAAGCCTTTTAAACAAACTTAAAAAGTTTGATTATCTTTTTTATTTATTAAACAACAAACTTAATACAACAGAATTTAACTCAAAAGAATTTTTATCTGAGACACAAAATCTGGAAATAAGCTTACAAGCATCAAAAAGAAACAGTGCAAAATTTTCACTAGTAACATCACTATTTCTAAACCGAGAGCTATCTATTAGGGTTAATAACGAAAAGATATCCAACCCATCCCCTTATTCAAATATTGAATTGCAAAAATATTGCGAAACTTTAGCTGCAGAATTCAAAGACAAAACAAGTTGCAATATCCGAATTATAAGATTAGCTACAGTAATAGGCTTAGGGGTTGAGAATCTATCAAATAAAGTGCTTCACAACTTACTTTTGGATGCTACACAAAAATCACAAATAACCATACATGGAGAAGGTTTAGATAATCACAATTTAATACACGAAAATGATTCCACATATGGAATATTAAAACTTACTTTTTCAGAAAAAACAAATGGCGAAGTAATAACACTTGCCAACAAAAATGACTATACAACACTATCCTTGGCTTACAAATTACTCGAATTAAATACTGATGCTCAATCAATTAAGTTTGTTGAAGATAAAGAATCTGAATTCTTAATTAGAGATCTATATGTTCCTGCAACTCATGCTACAAAATATGGCTGGACACAACAAACATCATTGGAAGAAGCATTAATCGAAGAGATTCAAGTATATTATGACAAAGTTAATAAAAAATGGGAAATAACCGATAAAAAGACAAAACCTAAGGAAAAAAGCATTACTAATAGATCAGAAACTACTTTCGGATCAATAATAAACGCAATTATTAAACCAATTAAGAATCTTTTTGATAAAGAAAATAGAAAAGAAATAGAACCGAAAAAGATACTTAAATTCTCTGCATTCGCACTATCTATATTTTTATTTGTATATTTCATAATCTACCCTGTAATTGGTCTACTTTTAGGAGCAACAATAATCTCAAAAACAATATCCGATACAAAAGAATCAATAACAGAATTAGACATTTCTAAAAGCAAAAAAAATATAGAAAAAATTAATAACAATCTTGAAAGAGTATCTTCAAGTTTAGAGAATCTTTACTGGATTTTTAATATTACAAATAACAAAGAACTATATAATAATTCATCACAAATATTACTTGGTTTTCAATACACATTAGATGGTGCAGATTCTCTTGTAAATGGATTAGAACCATTTGCAATGTATGTTAAAGATTTTCAACCAGCGATAAATTTACAATCCTCCACACCAACAACAACAAGAGAATATCGCCAGTACCTTAGTAGTATAGAAGATAATCAGTATATGATTGATGATGCCTCATATAAAATATCTTTAGCTACAGAGCTTGTTAATTCTGTTAATACCTCTATATTTCCTAGCTTTCTTCAAGATCCAATACTCGAAGCAAAAGACATATTAAAAGAGGTTGAGAAAACAACTAAAAGCGCTAAAGAAGCACTAATCTTTGTTCCTAAATTACTTGGTGTAGATGAAAGACAGAGATATTTAATCCTTCTACAGAACGAATCTGAGATACGAAGTACAGGAGGATGGCTCACAAGCTACGGAATACTCGGAATAGAAGGTGGACAGGTAAGAGAACTCTTTGTAGATGATATATACAATGCTGATGGCACTCTTAAAGTACAAGGCAAAAGTTATACTCCTCCCAAATCTATGCAAACAGCTTTAGATATTAAAAGTTGGCCATTTTCATTAGTAAATTGGAATCCAGATCTTTCTGAAACACAAATAGCTGCAGAACCCTTTATTAAAGATCTTGGAAAAGGAAACGATTTAGATGGAGTAATAACAATTGATATTGCCTTCATTCAAAAAGTCCTCGACTACTGGGGTGGTATAGAAGTTCCTGGAGAGAATGAAATAATAACAAGCGATAATCTATATGCAAAAGTCTTTGAAATGCACGAAAATTTCACCCCGGGGTCAACACAAAAAACTACTTTCTTGGCGAATCTCTCTAACGAAATAATAAAGAAATTACTCTCATTGAACATTTCGGATTTGGCACTAATGGGAAATGTATTCACAGATTCATTCAATGAAAAACATTTACAAGTAACATTTAGCGATAGAGATGCTTACAAATATTTCAATGATAAATCTTGGGCAGGAACAATAGATTCAAGATATAATGAAGCTCCTGTAGTAGTAGATTGGAATTGGGGCGGAAACAAAGCAAACCTCTATTTAGAAAAAAATCATTCTTTGACTTTAGACATTAAAGATGAAAATACTATAGATGTTAAATATATATTAACAGTTGAAAATAACTCAACCGAAAACAAATATCCTCAAGGAGACTATATTAACTATCAAAGAATATATATCCCTTCAAATGCAAATATCCTTAAGATTGATGGTCTAAAAGATAATGCATATACTACTTATAAAGAGAATGGATTCAAAGTTATCGGCGGATGGTTTAATACTGAGATTCAAAAGATAAATACATTAGAAATTTCCTACCGATTAACAAGAGAATCAGCTTCTAATATATTTCCTCTGCTTAAGGATAATAGTAATATATTTTTTGATATAAACATATTTAAACAAGCAGGAGAAAAGAAGAACGCCTATAAATTAGATGTACTGTATCCTTCTACATGGAATCTCGAATCATCCGAATATCTAAATAGTATTAGCAATCAACTTTCAGGAAGATTTGATCTTGATACAGATAAAACATTCTCTATCGTTTGGAGAATTGCAAACTAAATAACAATTTTTGGATTATTCTTTAAATATGTATATACATTAAGAATTTCTTCCAATGATGTTTCTTTTTTGTTTGCAAAATATTGAATCTCTTCTACGTTTAAATCTGTATTAATAGAAACCCTATTGCTAATACCCAATGGTGCGGCAAATGTTGCTACATGCTTAGATTTACAATTATGACAGGAAAAGTGTATAATGCTTGAGATTCCAGATTCTTGGATCACATTAACATCGTCTAAAGAATAAGGTGTGCCACATTTATCACAAAATTTAGCAACGGAATCTATAAAAAATTGTTTTCTTTTTGAGAGATCATCTCTCAGGTTATTAATTTCCATAAATAAATTATATCACATTCAAATGTATGACAGATAAAAAGAAATCTATCAATCTACTTGTTAAAAAAGGCAAAGAGCAAGGATTTCTTACTCAAGAAGATCTTTTAGATGTATTTCCCACCATTGAAGAAGATATAGATCTACTTGATGATATCTTTAAAACATTACAGGAAGAGGAGATAGAAGTATTAGAACCAGAAGAACATTTAACAGAAAATACCAAAGAAATTCTTACACTTGAAAAAAAGATTAAAATACTTAAAACTATCCAATCAAGCATCTCTACAGACGCTATAAGATCATACTTATATGAAATTGGTCGCATACCATTATTAACAGGAGAAGAAGAAGTTATCTTAGCAAAAAGAATCGAAGATGGAGACAAGGAAGCTCAACAATTATTAATTACAGCAAATCTAAGACTGGTTGTTAGTATTGCAAAAAAATATAGTAAAAGTGGACTAGAACTATTAGATTTAATACAAGAAGGAAATATCGGTCTAATGAGAGCTGTAGAGAAATTTGACTATACAAAAGGTTTTAAATTCTCTACATATGCTACCTGGTGGATTAGACAAGCAATTACCAGAGCTATTGCAGATCAAGCAAGAACAATTCGTGTTCCTGTCCATATGATTGAAACTATTAACAAATTCAACAAAGTAAGCAATGTACTTGCTACAAAACTTGGTAGACAAGCCACAGATGCAGAAATAGCACAAGAAATGGAGATTGAGATTGAAAAGGTTAGCGAAATTAGAAAGATTAAACAAAACCCAACATCCTTGGCAACCCCTATAGGGGAGGAGAAGGATAGTAAACTTCAAGATATAATTCCAGATGATTGGTCACAATCACCAGAGGAGTATGCAACTGCTGAATACTTAAAAAATCAATTAAAAGATATCTTAGATACACTTCAGGACAGAGAGAGAAGAGTTTTGTCTTTGAGATTTGGTCTCGATGATGGAGTTTCTAGAACATTAGAAGAGGTAGGAAAAGAATTTGGAGTAACAAGAGAAAGAATTAGACAAATAGAGGCAAAAGCATTGAAGAAACTAAAAGAAAAGTCTACACAACAACAGCTAAACGATTATATTGATTAATCTGTTAAAGTTAGAAATTCATCAGGTGAAACAGGAAATGTCTTTTCTGATCTTTCTATAACAACATTAAGAATATCCGAATCAAAGGAATTCTTTAATTGCTTAGTTAACGATTCTGCAGCAGGGTTAATATCCACACTAACATTCTGGAAATATATAGAGCTTCCAACCCAAGCTAAAACTACAACCAGTAAAAGTATTAATGCTAATAGCGATTTCTTTAAAAAATCCATCTCTCTTAATTATAAAACTTATTATTTTCTATATGATAAATCCTTAATAATATATTAAAAGATGTAAAACCATCTTCGTCACTTTGTGCATTATAAGATACCGATTCAATGACAGGAAACATAGGTAAAGATTCTAACTCTTTAAGATAATTTATAAAGTTAACCCTTTTTCCTTTTACACTCAAACGTACACTCCAAGGAACTAAAACTTTACTGCTAATCTTGTAGTTTTCACCATCATATTTATCAAAATTAATACCATTCAAAACAAATCCATTCCGAGAAGAGACAGCATCTATATTGGAAAGGAATAAACTATAATTGCCATCAGCAGGGAAAATCAATCTTAAATCATCAAGATTATCCTTTATTTTTTCATATTCACCATCTAATTTACTTAAAGAATTAATTTTATTCTCTAATTGTTCATTAATAACTTTCTTTGTTTTAATCTCTTTATTAATTCTAGTTATAGTAAGAATTGTAGGTCTAATTGCAAATACAATTAACAATATTGCAATTAAAAATGTAGCACCTACAAAAAAGTAAGACTTCTTCTTCTCAGGAGACTCCTTTATGATTTTAATATATTCTGTTGTATTTATACTTTTATTGCTTTCCATTTAATACAAAAGATATCCTTACATCTAAATTAGAACTTTCTTTACTTATCGTAAAACGCACATCGGAGTAGGAAGGATTATTTCTTAAAGCAGTTTCATAGTTTTTAACAGCTTCTAAATTTGTAGAAGTTATGTAAAAACCGACCTTTCCTTCTGAATATGAAAATGTCTGTATATTCAAAGAAGAAGGAACACCATTTATCAACTCACTAATGTTTGTAGATGTTATCTCCTGTGCATCCTTTATCTTTTTTACATCTACAAATAATGTTTGATAATTTTCGTATAAGATAGCATTCTGTTTCCAAGAATCATTTGATAACATAGAAACATTATTATTAATACTATCTGTTAAATCATTATTTGTTTTATCTAAAAAAAACCTTGAGGCAAAGACACCCAAAACAATGATTTCAACAAAAATTAACAAATACTTACCAACATTAACCAACCAAATATATGCATTAGACCAAACATCAGTTGGCGAATAA
>CALLXA010000129.1 GCA_938015795.1 uncultured bacterium
ATTAAGACTATCAAGTGGCGCATTTGAAATTACAAGAGGAGTTCAAATCGCTAGTTATTACAATGATGGTACCGAAATTGAAATTGGAAATATAATTGGAAAAATTAATATGTTCTCTTTTATACAACCGGACCTAATATCCTTTGCAGGGGTATTAAATGATAGGGCATACCTATTTTCAAGACCATTAGAAATCGCAGACAGGAGTTTAATATTCCCTTCACTAAAAGATTTGCTTGATAATAATTATTCGCCATATGGATTATATTTCCCTATACGGGAAATTACTGCATATGACAATGATATGCAAAGAATAGTTGAACATTTAAATAGTTTTAGAAATTATGAAAAAAATAATAATTAAAAAAGAGATATTTAAAACATACCCTAGCTTTAAAAGGGGAATAATCCTTGTAAAAAACATAGATATAACGAATAGTAATAACAATATAAAAAAGCTATTAGATTCAGAAATAGAAAACAAAAAAAATAAAGATCTTGAAAATCACCCCAATATATTAGCTTGGAATAAAGTACATACTCAATTTGGATCAAACCCTAAAAGATTTCCTCCCTCAATGTATTCTTTAATAAAGAGAATACAAAAAGATGGATTCCCATTTATTAATTCTGCAGTAGCATCCTTTAATTACATATCACTAAAATATTTAATACCTTGTGGAGGTGATGATATAGACAATATACAAGGGAATCTGGTTTTAGGCTTAGCAACTGGAAATGAGATATTCATAGCATTAGGAAGTGAAGAAAATGATCCACCTAAAAAGGATGAAATCATCTATTATGATGATTACAGTAACAACGTTATGTGTAGAAGATGGAATTGGAGGAATGGAGATTTTAGTAAAATAACATCAAAAACAAAACACTTAGTTATTAATCTTGATGGTATAGATACTACTTCAAAGGAAGAAATTCTTTTGGCAAGAGATGAATTAGCAAATGTTTTAAAAACTCATTGTAAAGCAGAAATTGATGTTGATTTCTTAGATAAAGATCATTTTGAAATAGAGTTACCTTTTTAAAAAATTCTTTATTAATTACTTTTTACAAAACCTTTATATTACAAAATCTTTTTGTTAATGTATTTATATGAGAAATATTAAATACATAGCAATAATAATCATTCTTTCAATAACAATAACACTTCCATATATACTTCTAAAAGGATATCTTCGTACAAAAGAGATCAAAGGTCAAAGTATTACCCTTGAAAAAGACCTTACAAAACCCTTACCGAAATTAGACTCAATACAAGAAACGAAAGAACAGAGGATATTAAAAGAAATGACACCAGAACAAAAAGTAGGACAACTCTTTATCTTTGGTATAGATGATATTAATTTAACAAAAGAAACAAATACTTTTCTTACAGAAAACCATATAGGTGGAATATTACTTCTCGGTAAAAATATAACAGATGAGAAACAACTAAAAGCATTAATACAAAATATACAGAAAGAAAAGGATATACCTCTTTTTATCTCAATAGATCAAGAGGGAGGGGTAGTATCTAGAATCAAGTGGAATGAGAAATTAACAATTGCTCAAAATGAAATATCTAATTCCAAACAAGCATATACCGTGGCTAAAGATAGGGGAGAGATATTAAAAGATCTAGGTATAAATATGAATTTAGCACCAGTAGTAGAATATATTACAGATAGAAACTCCTTTATGTACAATCGCGTATATAGAGGAACAATTAATGAAGTATATGAAAAAGGTATATCTTCAATACAAGGATATACTGATTCTGGAATAATACCGGTTATAAAGCATTTCCCTGGGCACAGCAATACATCACCTGATTCCCACTACTCATTACCAATTGTAAATATAAATACTGATCAATGGAATGAATATCTACAACCTTTTAGTAAGATATTAGAACAATCAAATGTAGATGCGATAATGATAGGACATATTAAATTTCCGAATATAGATAGTAATCCTGCTACAATTTCAAAAGAAATAATAACAAACAAATTAATCAATGATCTTAAATATAATGGTTTAATTATTTCAGATGATATGGAAATGGATGCTTTAGAAAATATTGATTCATATACTAATATTGCTAAACAAGCTATAACAGCTGGTAATGATATACTCATTTACAGTAAATATAGTAAGGAGCATCCAACTATTCAAAAAGATATCTATGATTACATATTAAATGAAGTAAAGAGTAATGGTTTGAATATTGATGATAAAGTGCTTAAGATATTAAGAATGAAAATAAAATATAATATTATTAATAACTAATGCAAAGAGGAGTCTTAACATTAAATAGGGAGGAATTTAATCAATTATTTTCTAAGTTAGATATAAATAGATTTATAAATACACCTATCTATGAAAAACTAAATATTGCTTCAGAAGATATTTCAGATAATATACAGATATTTCTTTCTGAAGATGAAGTAGAAATGATATTAGATGAAGTAGGGTTACCATTTTCAGATGATCCTGTTTTAAATAATGCTTTACAAAAGATTAGAGCATTAATGACAAAGTTTAGAAGCTAAATCTCGCTATATCACATGATATAATTGCTTCTGATTTAAGAAACAAACAATATGCCATTCGAAAGACTAAGAGAAAAACAAGTCTATCTACTAGACAGAGATAAAAGCCCAGAAGAAGACAAAGAAAACTCTTTACTCATACAAGAAGCTCTAAAAAAAGAAATCTGGGATGGAGAATTCTCATACCCCATTATCTATCACGGTATTACAAGGCCAGAATCTGACACAGAACAATTAATAAAAGAAGAAAGATATAAAATATCTGACTCAGATAACTGTCTATTCCCTGAAAAATATATAAACCATCTAATATACACACCCAACCAAGGAGTCATTCATTGGTTTATATTAAAGATAGAAGACCTAAATTCTTCTATTCCTCAGGAATAGGGCCATTATGATCACCACTCCAAACAGTACCATCAAGAACACCAGCTTCTATCATCTCTTGAAATTGACCAACAGTAAGCTCTGTTGGATCACCTTCATAATCGCCACCATTTTCATCACCACTAGCTCTTACTCCTGGATCAAACTCATCATTTAACATTTCAATATCCATTATTTAAAACTACAAAATTTATATTTCAATATTATATTACTTAGACTATTAAAATTCTATATTTTCATTTACAATATATAAATAAATTAAAACAAATTAATATGGAAGAAGAAATAAAACAAGAAACAATACAAACAGAACAACCTAAAAAGAAAAACAACGGCTGTTTAATAGCATTCTTGATAATCTTTGCAATATTAATACTCTTAATAGGAGGAGTATACCTAGGATATAAACAGATAGTAAAAGCCTTAGAACCAAAAGACTTAGGAATAACATACACAACAAAAGACTACGAAGACCTAATGAATAATCTAGGACTAGAAGCAGAAGCATCAGTACTCTGTATCGATTGTCCAACACCTACATTCTCAGATCCACACGAAGTAAATGTAACAGTAACAAATGAACAAGCATCAGCAGCATTTGAATATATAAACCAATACATGTCATTTGCTCAAA
>CALLXA010000130.1 GCA_938015795.1 uncultured bacterium
TTCAAATCTTCATAGTTAAGTGTTTGATTTATATCTCCAGAAATCAAAGCTATATCTTTCCACTCACCTTCTAACTCTAACGAGATTATAAAATTATTTTCATTTTTAGATACAGTCAATGTATCTTTTTGAATAATAGGTGGAGTAGAGTCAATTTCAAAAGAGACAGGATCAGATTTCACATTATCAGCTTTAACAGATGCTATAACATTATGATCACCTTCAGACCAATCACTTTCTTTATTGAATTCCCATGTTTTTGCATCCGAAGTTGTTTGACCAACACTTTCAGATTCATCAAAAATCTCAACTGTATATTGACCCGTTATATTTGTAACTTCACCTTTTATATCAACATTTGGATCTGCAATTAAAGATGAGTTTTCTGGAGAATTTATCTTTATACTTTTGATTTCTCCCTGCTCTTTCCCTACGGTTACCTCAGCATTACCAGTTGACACTTTTGGTTCAGTAGGTTGGCTCACAGGCTTCTCTACGACACCTGCAATATCTGCAGTAAGATTGCCGAACATTTGGACTACTAATGTAGTTTGCTGACCATTAAGAACACCCTCTACTACAGCAACTCCAATATCTTGATAGTTAGCACTCATAATATTAGCTTTATGCGTAGGACTTGCCATCCAAGCCTCATGTACACCTTCTGCTGTTCTAAATCCTTTAGCTAAATTTTCACCAGCATATACGTAGTTATATCCAGCTGCCCTGATAAATTGCCAAGGCGTTTCCCCATTTGGACCAAAGTGATCCCAATATTGTTTCTCAAACATATCATTTGCTTTTGCCAAAGCTGCTGCTGCTAGTTTTGAATTATTATTCAAAGAATTCAATCCAGAAGCACCTCTTTGTTGATTAGTAAGAGATATTATATTCTCAGGAGAGATAGTACTTGCTTGTGCTTGTTGAATTCCTAAAACTCCACCAAAGCTGTTAACGAGTATGAGAAGGATTGAATATGAAACAAGGGCAATTTTTCTTAAAAGATATGGTTTGTAATTATTCTTTTTATTCGGAATTAAAAAATTTTTCATATTGGACAGTGTAAAGTCTTTGTATAGTGTATGACATTTTCTAGAAATAGTAAAACAAAAAAGGACCATTATGGTCCTTTTTTTGTTCACCCTTGTTTACAAGGATATGCCGCAACTAATTACTTAACAGAAACCTTCAAAGATTTACCAGCTTTAAATGCAGGAACTTTAGTTTCAGGTAAGTTGATCTTTGCAAGAGTTTTAGGATTAATTCCTGTTCTTGCTGCTCTTGTTCTAACTTCAAATTTACCAAATCCTGTTAACAAAACAGGTTCACCATTCTTAAGAGATTCTTCAATAGCTTCAAGTAATGCATCGATAGCATCAGAAGCTTGTCTCTTGCTAAGATTTGCAGAAGCTGCAATTCTATCAACTAAGTCTTTCTTTAACATAATACTACATCCTCCTTTCTTGAGAGATATTACCCACTAATCTTTAAATAATAACGATATTAGTGTGTATCCACCAATAAAATATGAAATACAGAGCAAAGAGTCAAGCACGACAGATACTATGGGGCACACACATGGGTGAACACAATCTTTACATCAAAAGCTCATTGCCTATATACCAACGCTTTCGCTACGTGGGCCCTGATTTCCCTTTGTAGCAAAGCGTTTTTGACCACCCCGGGGTGGTAATGTTTTTTATATAAAAGAAATCGCACAGTTGTGCGATTTCTCCTATAGAACGAATTACTAGAAGACAAGATAAATATACTATCTCGCAACCTCTACAGCTCGAGTTTCTCTTATAACAGTAACTTCAACGTTACCTGGGTAGCTCTGAGTTTTCTCTATTTTCTCAGCAATCTTCTTAGCCAAGACTTTAGATTCGTCGTCTGATATCAAAGTTGGTTTAACAATTACTCTAACTTCTCTACCTGCTTTTATTGCAAAGACTTCAGCAACCTTGTCAGCTCCAATTTCTTTTGCAGCATTTTCAATTCCTTCGATTCTTTGAATATATTGCTCATAACTATCTTTTCTAGCTCCAGGTCTAGCTCCAGAAATAGCATCTGCAAGATAAATGATAACAGCTTCTACAGATTGTGGTTCAATATCCAAGTGATTAGTCTCTATTGCATTGACTAATTACTCATCCGAGCAATATTTTCTAGCAATTTGACCAGATACATGGTGATGAGGGCTATCTACCTTATGTGTCAAAACCTTACCAACATCGTGTAACAAAGCCGCTCTTTTAACTAATTCAACATCTGCTCCAAGCTCAGCAGCCAAAACTTCAGCAATCCTAATTACCTCAATTGTGTGAGACATCAAAGATTGACCGTAGCTTGTTCTATATTTAAGCTTACCGATTAGTTTCAATAGACCAATATCAATATCTGGCCAACCAGCTTCTTCTGCTAATATTTGTCCATTATTTTTTATTTCTTTAGAAATCTCATTCTTAGCCTTACGTACAGATTCCTCTATAGAACCTGGATGAATTCTTCCATCACCTATTAATTTCGTCATTGCTACAAAAGCTATTTCCCTTCTAAGAGGATCAAATGATGATAATGCTATGGAGTTAGGTGATTCATCTACAATAACATCAACCCCAGTTATCTGTTCAAATGCTCTAATATTTCTACCTTCTTTTCCAATCACTCTTCCCTTCACTTTATCATCTTCTACTTTAATACTTGATGTTGTTGTTTCTCCGACATAATCAGTCACTATTCTTTGCATAGATTCTACCAATATATTTTGAGCAAGCTCTTCTGAAACTGCTTCAATATTTTTTTGAGCTTGTCGAATTTTTTTAGCTTCGTATGAACTCATATCTTCTCGAATTTCTTTCTCTAATTTTTCTCTTGCCTCTTCTCTTGATAGTCCTGAAATTCTCTCTAATTCTTTTTTAAGATGTATCCTTGTTTCTTCAATTTTTTTAAGAGAAATTTTTAATGAATTCTCTCTAACCTCAATCTCCTCACTTTTTTCATCAAGAAGTTTAGACCTTTTGTTTAATTTCTTTTCCCTTTCAATTAAAATTTCTTCATGATCAGAACACTCTCGTCTTCTTTCTCTAAGCCTATTTTCCTCTTTCTCTTTTAATTCTTCTAACTCTTTTTCTGTTTCTTCGAATTTGTCTTTTAACAAATTCTTTGCAGCCTTTTCAATTGCATCCTCAGGGATTTTTTCTACATTTACCCAATGTAAAACATATTTTAATACAACGAAAACACCAACAGATGATGCCAATACTGATAACAGGACAATACCTATCGTATCCATTTTATTTACAATTACAATTTATAATTGCCTTACAGTATTGTTTTGGGAGAAATTTTGAATACTAACTATTAATCAATAAACATTGACATAGAAACGAACTCTTCGTTTTGTAATAGTTAATTTTCATAAATAAATTATTATTCTTAATATATTTTTTAATTTCAAAAATCCAAAATCACTACAATATAAGGACTTTGTAATGATATCATTTTTCTAAAAATCTTACCACCACCAATCATTATTGGTTCAATTCTTCAATTAATCTTTGGTAATATCTAAGATTATGAATAGTTGCCAATGTCATACCAGTAGCTTCTCCAATTTTTAACATCTGATGAATATATGCTCTAGAGTAGTTCAGACAAGCTTCGCAATCGCATGTGGAATCAATGGGTTTCAAATCAGTTGCATATTCAGAATTTCCAATACGAAGAACCTCTCCTTCAATATCTTTAGAATACAAAGTTCCATGTCTTGCATTTCTTGTAACAAGAACAGTATCGAAAACGGTATATCCAATCTTTGCAGCTTTCCTAATATCCTCAGGCTTACCAACTCCCATCGCATATTTAAATTTATCACTCGGCGTATTATCAACAACAGCAGACATTTCCTCAAGAACTAATTCTCCATCATCATCTAAAACATACCCTCCAAAGTTATATCCATCAAAACCAATTTCGGTTAAAGCTTTAGCACACTCTTTTCTAAGATCAATGAAATTTCCTCCCTGCACAGGTGTAGTTAAAAGTTTACCTGTTTTTTCAGTACCACCATATACATTGTCAAAATGATCTCTACACCTCTGAGCCCACTCCAAAGTTCTCTTTACTGAAACCTCTGCCTCTTTACGAGTAATACTCGATTTACGACAATCATCTAAAGTAACTAAAATATCTGACCCTATACTCATCTGAATATCAATTGAAATCTCTGGTGTCAATTCATATATACTGCCATCTTTAGGAGATTTAAAAGTAGCACCATTTTCATGAACCTTACCCTTCCACTTACCAGTATGAATCAATGAAAAAACTTGAAAACCACCAGAATCTGTTAAAATTGTACCATCCCAGTTCAAAAATTTCTTAATACCACCAAGCTCATGCATCCTATCTGCTCCCGGACTAATTAAAAGATGAAGAGTATTTGTAACAATGGCATTTGTACCCGTTTCCTTTAATTGCTTAGTCGTCAAAGATCTAACAGCACCCCTGGTAGCATCAGGCATAAATACATATTTTTTACCAAAATCTTTAATATCCATATTCATATATTTAAATTATAAGCATACTATCACCATAACTTAAAAATTTGTAGTCATTCTCCAAAGCCTCCTCATACGCTCTTTTAATATTCTCCTTACCTGCAAAAGACGAAACCAAAAGAATCAAACTAGAATCTGGCATATGGAAATTTGTAACCAAATGATCCACAACCCTCCATTTATACCCGGGGTAGATATAAAGCTTTGTCAGACCGGAATATTCACATACCCGGGGTGAATTACAGCTTTCTAATGTCCGAGCAACTGTTGTTCCAAATGCCCAAATATCATGTCCACTACTTTTTGCTTCGTTTATAATATCTGCTGTTTCTTTCGTAATATTTATTTCTTCTTCGTGAATGCTATGCTCTTCTATATTTTCTTCCCTTATAGGTGCAAATGTGCCCCATCCAATTTTAAGTTCCACCTTAACTATTTTTACACCTTTACTCTGCATCTCTTCCAATATCTCTGAAGTAAGGTTTAAACTAGCAGTAGGGGCTGCTACAGAACCATTCAAACGAGCAAACGTTGTATTGTAACGTAAATAGTCTTCTGGAGTATCTGAACGCTTCATATATGGTGGAATAGGTGTGTGACCAACTTTGTTAAAGATATCTTCCGCATCACCTAGGTAAGGTTCTATGAGGAAACCGTTATCCAAACGGCTACTTACTCTAACTTTTATATTTCCATCATATTCATCATGCAGGATCTCCCCTTCGTTTAGAAATCTAGCACCACGAACAAGACAGTACCACTTTCTATCCTCAGTATGATTCAAAAAAAGAATCTCAACTCTCTTACCTGTTTCTCTAAGAAAAAACGTTCTTCTCTTTTCTACTTTTGTTTCATTCAAAACTACTACATCACCTGATTTGATATATTCTAAAACATTAAAATATCTCTTATGTCCAATCTTGCCACTTTCTCTATCCAAAACAAGTAACTTAGAAGTACCTCTTTCTTTAGGAGGAAACTGAGCAATTTTCTCTTCTGGTAGATTGTATTTAAAATCTGACATTTTCATGGTGCATATTATATCACCCCGGGGTGGTATAATATGGGATGAAAATAAATACACTTTTCCTAGGTTCTGACTGGGAATCTCTTGAAACATTAAAAGCTTTAGATCAAGACACTCGTTTTAATATAGTGGGTGTAATAACACCCGAGGACAAACCTGTTGGTAGAGATCAAACAGTTCAATCTAGCAAAGTAAAGCTTTATGCCATTGAAAACAATATTCCTGTTTTCCATACCAACAAAAATGAAGAAAAATATGCTGAAGCTTTAGAATTATTTAAACCTGAATTAGTTGTGTGCAAAGCTTTTGGCGAAATAGTTCCAAAGTTTTTTTTGGATTACCCTAAGTACAAATGTATAAATGTACATTTCTCAATATTGCCTAAATATCGTGGAGCTGTTCCTATACAAAAAGCTATTTTAGATGGAGAAACAGAAACAGGAATTTCAATTATGTTGATGTCAGAAGGGTTGGACGAAGGAGATGTTTTGGAGATCTTTCAAGAGAAAATTTCATCTGAAGATACAAATCAAAGCTTAAGGGAAAGATTAGTTAAAAAAAGTGCAGAAATTTTAGGTGATGTTTTAGAAAATTGGGTAAATGGAAAGATAACTGCAAAGCCTCAAAATGATAGCTTGGCTACTTTCTGTTGGCAAAAAGACATTTCAAAAGAGAAAGCTTTAATAGATTGGAGAAATGAAGATTCTGATTATATAGAAAGAAAGATTCGTGCCTTTATACCTTGGCCAATTGCTTGGACAATTTTGGATAAAAATGAAGATATTAGATTAAAGAATAAAAGATTGAAAATATTCAAAGCTAACATTGCTGATTTAAAGGCCTCTTTTGACCCCGGGGTGATATTTATCTTAGAAGGAAAGGCTTATTTGCCAACCCGGGATGGTAAATGTTTGAATATTTTGGAGTTGCAATTAGAGGGTAAAAATAAGATGACAGAATCAGAATTTGTTAATGGTTTTGGTGATTAATTATAAAGTGATTTTATATCTTCCAATAGGAAATTAAGTACATTGATTGGGAAGGTGTTTACTATTTTGTTATATTCCATTAGAAGTTTATTAAATTCTTTTATATCTTCTTTTACGCTGATATCTATACTTGATATCATATTTAAAACTTCTATTTCTTCATCGTTAAAACTTTCTGTTTTTAATTTTTTCAAAAATGTTTCTCTAGCTTTACTTCCTATATTCACACAATTAAAGGAAAAATTATCACAGTTTTTTTGGAATTCAGATACATCTATCAATTCTAATCTTTCAATTAATTTGCTTTCACGATGATATCCTAGCTGTACTTCTTTTCCTATTTTAGTAAGATCTTCTTTTAATTTCGACAATTGCTTACATTGATTGTAGCCTTTAATTCCTAATACTAGTGAAAAGATTAGAAGAAGTATAATTCCAATAATTATAGAAATTTTAAGTGTAGGTTTAGGAATTTTAAATTTCCAAAGCTTCCTTTTCTCATCTTTTGGTTTTATTTTGTTTTCTTTTATTTTACTCATATCTTAAAGCATCAAGAGGAGCCATTTTAACTGCACGATTAGATGGGTACAATCCTGTTACAAATCCAACGAATGTGCTAACAAAAACAATACCTAAAATAATACTGATTGGTAAGAAATTTATTGCTATATATGCTCCCCCTTTGGATATAGAGACTAGAGATATTATCGTTGATAGTAAGAAGCCTAAGAGTATACCGAATGCAACTCCTAATGTTCCTCCTGTGATTCCCATTAACATGGATTCATTTATAAATAGGCTTCTTATCTCATCTGATTGCATACCAATTGTTTTCATTAAACCAACTTCTCTGGTTCTTTCTAATAGAGATACTGTCAATGTGTTAAACATTCCTAATATAGCTATGGATAATGCTATTGTTCCAACCAATAGCAATCCTATTTTTGCATAGTTAAATAGGCTTTCTACTTGAGATATAGTATCCATTACAGAGGTAGTTTCAAAACCTAATACTTCTATTTGTTTTCTAACTTCAGGGATGTAATTTTCATCTTTAATAACAATTCTTAATTGAGAGAATTCATTTATTTTTAAGTTTTCGAGTTCTAATATTGGTACGTATATCACAGATGGATTACTATCTTCTACAACACCTTTAATTATATATACATTCTTTTCTCGATTTTCTTCGATAATTTCACTTTCTTGATCTAATTGATCCGTTATTTCAGATGTGACAAAATCAACACTTATATTCTTGCCTACGGCATCTTTTGGAAGAATACCTATTGTTGAAAGAAATTCATTATTTACAACAACTTCTTTGCTCTTGTCTTCAAATACATCACCTTCTGAAATTGTTATTGGTGAATTTTCTATATATTGAGATTGAACTCCGTATACAACAACATCTGTACTTGATTGTTCAAATCCAACTCTTGCAGCAATATTAATTAATGGCATTATTTCTTGTACATTTTCTATTTTGCTAATTCTTTCAACATTTTCAGCATTTAATAGTACATTGCTACTAACTGTTGGTGTAACGTCTATTTGTTTTAAGTCTTCAATTTTAGTTACTTCATTTATTACTAATTTTTCCAATCCATAGCCGAGTGATAAGAGGAATACTATAAACCCAATACCTATTGCCATACCAAAGATAGTGATCATGGTTCGAGATTTTTTTATCCAAAGATTTTTCAATGAAATTTCTGTTAAATCCAAACTATTTATACTTGAAGATATTTTTCCTTTGGGATTTTTATCAATAAATCGTGTTATTTTAGAGAATATTTTTTTCCAATTACTCTCTGTTTTGGAGAAGCTTTTTATATATTTAGAAAAAAACCTTATTGTAACAAGAGTTATTAAGAATAGGCTCTGTAATATAAATGTAATATTAAATTTAATTGCATAACCTATTTTTTGGAATATGTTTCTTTTATGTATATCTTCATTACTATCAAGTGGCTTAGGGAAAGGTTTGTTTCCCTCTTCTATAACATTGGCATCTTTTTCTATAAATATTTTTAGATCTTTAGCTATTTGTTTTTGAACTTCTTCTGCATTTTCTTCCGCAACTACAAGTATTTTTCTAATTCTTCCATCCAACATTAATACTACTCTATCTGCAATTTTCAAATATTCAGGGTTATGTGTAACCATAATAACTGTTTTACCTTCTTTTTGAAGTTTTAATAACAAATCTATCATTTCTTGACCACTTTTTACGTCAAGGTTTCCAGTTGGTTCATCCGCTATTAATATCTTAGGGTTAGTCATCAATGATCTAGCAACACCTACTTTTTGTTGTTCTCCTGCTGATAATTCATTAGGAACATACGATGCTCTGCTTTCCATACCAACTGTTTTGAGGACTTCTTCAGCTCTTATTAATGCTTCTTCCTTTTCTAATCCTATTAATTGACCTGAAAATGCTATATTTTCAATAACCGTAAGAGATTTAATCCAGTTTTGCTGTTGATACATGATTCCAATTTCTCGCTTTCGTGTATTAGTCCTATCAACTGTGCCCATCTTCCAAAGATCCATACCTTCTAATTTGATAGAGCCAGCATCAGGTCTTTCTAATCCCATTACTCCATGTAAAAGTGTAGATTTACCACATCCTGATGGACCAAAAACTATTAAAAATTCTCCTTTATAGATATCTAGGCTTACATTTTTTAATACATGTGTATAACGATCACCTATTTTAAAACTCTTAAAAACATCTTTTACCGTTATTATTGTTTGATTCATATTAATAGATAATGTTATTTTAGAAAACTAAATACTGAAGATAAAGAATTTATTACATTCTCAAATACTGTATCTACATTTTTAGGAGTAATCGTTATTATCGGTCCTTTTTCAGATTGATTACCAGCAATATCCTCACTAACAATATTTACATTATATACTTTAGAAGGTGATAGATTGCTTATTATTACGCTATGTTTTGTTCTTATCTCAGAGCTAATACTTGTGCTTGAAGTATAGTTTCCCAAACTACCTTCCCCATATTCAACATGGCTTGTGCTTGGTTCATCAGTATCCCAAGTTACTATCAATTGAGCGCTTCTACTTTTATCTCCCTGTATACTTCTACTTATCAAATCACCCATTACTTTTACATTTGATATAATAGGTGGTCTAGTATCTGTAGCAGTCGTGAAAGTAACTTTATCAGATATTGCTCTGTTTCCCATATTATCTATTCCTTCAACAATCGCTTCATACTGAGTTTCGGGTTTTAATTCCGTTAGATCCATGCTG
>CALLXA010000131.1 GCA_938015795.1 uncultured bacterium
TTAAGTTTTTGGATATACATTATGACGACATCATTATAGATGAAGAAGGAAATTATCAACTATATAGTAAGAAAGCTCTTGTTGAAAGAATAAACGATTTTGAAATAGTTATATATCCAAATGATCATGGAAATCCCGATCATTTTCATCTGATATCAAAGCAAAGATCTTTGAATATACGCCTCAATTTGTACACTTTAGAACCACTAAAAGGAGAACATATCTCAAGGAAAGATTTGAAGAGAATTAAGTTTATAATGAAGTTCCCTTCTGATTTACATCAGAGAATTTTGTTGAAGTATCAAGCACTTCATCCTTCTTGTAAGATAGAGGCTTATCACAAGTAGGACAACTTTCTTCCTGTAATTCTTCCATTTGGAATTTGTTTGTTGGATCTACTAATCTGTTTTCTATAGTAATAGTACCTTTGGCTCCACAGCTTTCACATTCATAGTAAAACTGATTTGTAAAATTCAAAGGGTTTTCATTTATTGGTTTTATCATAGTTAATTTTATCACAAATAGAGATATCAAATCACATAATAATCACATAATAAAATCATACATTAATCATACAATAAACCGACAATAATCATAGATTAATCATAGAATAAAACCTCCCCGATAAGGTTTTCTCATATCTTAACTTCCTATTATTTTCTTCTGTATAATAATGACTTAATTATAATGTTCTGATAAACTTTCTGTATGAAGATATATTTAGATATAGATGGTGTGTTAGTTGATTACAACTGTAATCCAATGCCATATCTCAAAGAGTTCATAGACTTTGTATTTGAGATTTCCAGTGGAGAAGTATATTGGTTAACAACACATAGTCATGATGGATCTATAGATAGACCATTAAACTACCTATCAACTGTTATTGATTCTGATATCTTAGAAAAGCTAAAGAGAGTAAAACCTACTAAATGGGATACACTTAAAACAGAGGGTATAGATTTAGATAGTGACTTTCTTTGGTTTGATGACACCATCTTTATTTCTGAATGCAAAGCATTAGAGAAGGTTGGAAAAGAACATTGTTTAATAAAAGTTGAGAATAATTTAGAAGAATTAGTTACTCTCTTAAAAGAAGATCTTCATCAAGAAGATTAAATCCCTCTTCTTTTTTTGGAAAATCATTTTCTTTATATTCCCCTAAGAAGAAATATTCTGGAAGTTTTGAAAGTATCTTAGAATTGTCTTCACCTTTGAGTTGATGATCACAATTAGGTATTTCTAATGTTTTAAGAATAGAAACAGATTTAGCCAAGCTAGAAATATATTCTATGGTATCAGGAGCTATTACAGAATCATCACTTCCCTTTACTAAGTACAACTCTCCTTCATATCTTGGTAGGTTCTCCTTTAATCTATCTCTAACACCCCTTACCTCTAAGAAAGGATTAATTGCTAAGATCTTCTTAACCTCTGGATACTCCCAACCTGTTAAAACAATCGCTCCTGCACGAGCAGAGAAGCCCATGAGCCATATTTCTGGATGATATGACTCGCATATTGAAGTAGAGTTTTGTAGACAATAATTGATTACAGTTCTAACTGTTAATTCATATTCAGATGGTCTATCGTTTGGTATTCTTACAAAAGAAGCTACGTTTTTACTTTGAAGATAGTTAGCTAGATTTACATATTTGTTCTTATATCCTGAAGCTGTTCCTCCTGCTCCTGGAATATTGATTAATATAATGCCTGAGTTAGTTGGATGATATTCTATTCCAATATCCCACCAGTCTTGTAGCTTAAGTTTGTCCGTTTTATACATTCTTAATTATACAACTTACTAAAGATTATCCTCTACAAAAGACTTACACCCTTCTATGAATGATTGGGAGTTTCCAGAACAGTCCTCTTCATTGTTAATCTTATTCTCTTCTGCCCATTCATAGCCTGCATAGTGTCCACTACAGTCATCTTCACATTTGTATTCACCAAAATAGTATTTTGATTTTACATATTCCTGACATGATTCTTCTGCTATATCATTATCATCAAACTTATACTCGCATATTGCTATATCTCTCACATCATTTTCTTTTGCATATTGAATACCTAGATAGATTTCATCCTGAGGAATTTTTATAAAACCAATTGTTGATAATACGGCCACTGTGAGAATAACTCCTCCTATTAAACCTTGTGTACCTGTTAATTCATTTTTATCTTCCATATTTCTAATAGACTTACTCAAGAAGACCATTTCTTCTTAGACATTTTTCATATTCGGATTCTTTTGCTTCCCTCCATTTTCCAGTCTTATATTCAGTCCATGAGCAATCCTTTTTAATTTGGGTTGGTCTGTACTCAAACCAATAAAAGGCACCACCAATTAAGCTAAGTAAGATCGTTGTTATTAGTCCAATTAAAATCCAATTTGTTCCTCTTTCCTTTGATACTACCTCCGCCTTTTCTTCAAAAATTTCTCTTAAAGTTTTTTCTTTTGGAGCTTTTTTATTTACTATTGTAGGAGATTGATTGTTTTCATTATATTGGGAGGATTTATGATACTCTTTGGGGTTCGGTCCGTACTTGTTTATTCCTGACTCACTGTCGTCTAAGAAAAATGCAAGAAGAAATAGCCCCCCCAATGGTATAGCTCCTAACAAAAGCCACCATCCACTTCTTCCTGTGTCGTGTAATCTTCTAACGGAAATGGCAAGATAAGGAATGTATAGTAATAACATGAAAATTGTGAATGATGGCCCCCAACCGCTGTCTGTATAAAAGAATACTGTATCTATTGTTAGAGTAATGAATCCGAGAAGGAAAAAGACTAATGCAAAAAGCCAAAATTCTTTTCGTCTAGCTCTCCCACGAAAACTAAATAGCTTTAACTTCTTCTTTTGTTTAATCTCGCTATTTGTTTGAGTTTTCTGATTAAGAATATCGTCTTTTTTATATTCGTCTTCATATATTTCTTTCAATGTTTTTCCTTCGTGAGTCCTTATCCTTTTTTCTTCTCCTTTAGTTCTCTTCTCAAGCCTTTTCTTCCTGTAGAAGGAATCCTTACCAAAGAACATTTCATATATTAAATATCCAACAGATGCAAGAAAGATTACACCGATAACAATTGGCGTAAAGGATGGAAAATCCTCTATTGGAGTTGAATTTATGAATATCTTGATAATAAACCCTACTACAGAGAACAATATTACAGCTAATGTGATTAAAAAGCTCTTGAATCCTCCTTTTTTATTTTCCATTGGTGTGGTTTTTAAATTATGGTGTGAGCTAAGAAACAAAAATGGTCTCCCGCTCACCGGTAGCCCTTTCGGAATCTACCCATAAACCTTTCGGCTTACGACCACACCAATGGCTAGTGAGACAGAAGACCGTCCCTGCATTGGTGTGGTTTGGTTGCCATGCCTATTAATAAAAAACTAATAAGTTTAGGCTATTCAGTTGTAATAGGATTATACCATTGGTACACAGCTTACAGAAGAGTGATGAGAGTGATTATATGGATGTGTAAGAAAAAATACTTATAACATTAGGTTTGCATTAGCCAAAGAGACCTTCCCTAGAAACAATATCCAAAGGACTCAACCTCCTAGGGAAGATACTAGATCAATGATGAGGTATAAAAAAGAATTTAAAGATAATATTCTGTTCCATTATCAGACTTCATAATGTATTTTTTCTTCTCTTTTGAAATATCGTTTTGTGCGTGTTTCAATGGTTTACTGAAATCATAATTTTCATATTTCTCAAGATATCTCATTATTACGATAAGATTATAAATAGAACCAAATTCTTCCCGTTTATGTTTTTCATAGTAACTTTTAAAAGAAAGTTTGTTTTGCATTACTTAATTTGAGGTTTCTTTATAACCCTAACAACTTTACCATTTATATAATAATATGGAGAATCCTCCTCATGAATAAAAATTGGTGGATAATTATTTGAACTTTCTGAAATCAAAGAAATAATTCCAGTATTTTTATCTTTAATGAATTTCTTAATATTCGCATAACCCTCTATTACTGATAAAACATAATCATTATTATGAGGATTCTTATCATTTGCATCAATTATTACATAATCACCATCATCAATAGAAACACCTTCTACAGAGGCTTCATTCATAGAATCTCCCGATGCGATTAGAGCAAACAGATTATCTCTCTTTCTTAAAATAGAATTAGAAATTCTTAAAAATCCTTGGAAATTTTCCTCTGCTAATAAAGTAGCCACACCACAATTAGCAGAACCCAAAATTGGAATTTTATACAACATTGATTCACTAGACTCCTTGCTTTTCAACTCTTTTATAAAATCTTTATCTTTTGATCTCTCTATCAAACCCAATCCCTTAAGCTTGGTAATACTGTTCTTAACAGTTTGTGGATGAACTCCACCAACTCTAGAACCAATCTCTCTCAATGACAGCTTGTCAATATCTAAAGCATGAGAAAGTTTTAAAATTTTTTGATCTGTAAGGTTCATAAAAGCCTTTGCTTAATTAACTTCTTCAGTATATAATACGACCGAAAGTTAGTCAAGACATTTGTGACAACCGAAGCCACACATATTCTGTTCTTGATTTTTTGACACCAAAATGATATAGGTTATATATCCTAGAAAGGAGTATATAATTTTAATAAATATTCAGATATGAGCTACTTAAAATAAAGGCACCAAGAAATTGCATTTTCTGGTGCCTTTCGTACTAGGATCAGTACTTACTATACCCTATCCTATACTTTCCCCAAGAATATTGCAAACAGATTTAAATTGATATTCATAATTGAGATGAGACGAGATCCTAGATATAGGTTCCTATTAAACACAAATCCTAATCATTACGAGATTCATGATCTTGATAATGAAAAAATTGGGGCAAATGAATGCCAAATAAACGAAATTATCCGCGGAGGAAATTACAAGTATTTAATTGGAACAACATTAAACGACTTACTTTCTTGGTTAAGGAATCATCCTGAATATGATGGTTGCGAATATTGCCTTCCATCCTACCACAGGAAGTAAAACAAGACGGGGACCAAGTGTCCCCGTTTCATTAATTTTAGCGTATAATCCAATATATAAATTAAGACAATATAATCAATGCAAGCACAGGAAATACCAATTACAGAATTTCTTAACAAAGGAGAAAAGTTCATAATCCCTGTATATCAAAGAAATTACGATTGGAAAAGAAAACAGTGCGAGCAAATGTTAAAAGATATTGATGAGATAAATTCTGATCAGCTATATTTCATAGGGTCAATAGTACATAAGAGAAAAAACAACCTTATTACAAATCCTGAGCTAGTAATAATTGATGGTCAACAAAGAATCACAACACTAACACTCTTTCTATTTAGAATAGCTGAGATACTCAAAGAGAATAACGATATTATAAGTGAGCAAATCTGGGACAGCTACATTCAAAACAAATACGACAACTCTGCTGAGAAATTAAAACTTAAACCAATAGTTTCAGACTTTGAAGTGTTTAAGAATTTAATAAACGGAAATCTAGAAGCAATACCAGACGGGAACAGGATATTAGACAACTACCTTTTCTTTAGAGAGAAAATCACCTCTTACAAGCAAGCCAAGAAACTATACGATAACTTCACAAGACTTACCATTGTAGAAATAGCACTAAGCAATGAAGATGATCCCCAGAAGATATTCCAAAGTCTTAACTCAACTGGTTTAGCACTATCACAAGCAGACTTGATTAGAAACTACCTACTAATGAATTTAGATTATGGATACCAAGAGAAAATATTCCAAAACTATTGGTCAATAATTGAGAAAAACTGTATCAAGACAAGTATAAATGAATCCAATTTATCTGATTTCTTTAGAGATTACCTCACTTTCAAATTTAATTTCATACCATCTTACAACTCAGTATTTGAGACATTCAAAGAGAAGTATTCCAACATCAATGACTCTACAGAGATCTTTGAGAAAGAACTAGAGGAGATGAAAGAGTATTCCAACTTCTACAGATTCTTTATTAATCCTGAGCAGGTTACAAATAAAGTTATTTCAACAGAACTTAAAAATCTAGACAAGCAAGAGGTTAAGGTGTCATATCCATTACTCCTTGGGGTCTTTATGGATTTCAAGAATGATGTGATTGATGAGAATACACTGGTACAAATTCTCAAGCTCATTCAATCCTTTGTCTTTAGAAGATTTATCTGCGGTGTACCAACGAATGCATTAAACAAGATATTCATGAGTCTATACAACAATAGTAAGAAATTAAGAGACAAGAATGATGGACTCAGTTATTTAGATTCCATATCAATAGTTTTAACTCGTTATACAAGTTATCAGAGATTCCCAACTGATGATGAGGTTATTGAAAATCTTAAGAATAGAGATGTCTACTCTACTCAAAGTAAAAACAAATTGTATCTCTTGGAAAGGTTGGAGAATGAATATGATAAATTCGTAGAGAACAATATAGATCTTTTTGATAAAGAGAATATATCAATTGAACATATCTTCCCACAGAATCCATCCGAAGAATGGAAAAAGAATTTAAGTCCAGAAGAGTTCTCAGAGATGGAAGAAAAGAGAAATACATTAGGAAATCTTACAATAGTTATTAATAATAGTAGCTTGGGAAACAGATCTTTCTTAGAAAAGAGAGACTTGAATCAAGACGCTTCCAAAGGATATAAATATAGTCATTTCAAGCTTAACGAATATTTAAGTGATTTGGATGAATGGAATACTGAAACACTTAAAACTAGAACTGATTTGTTATCTAAGAAATTTGTAAATATATGGAAATATCCTG
>CALLXA010000132.1 GCA_938015795.1 uncultured bacterium
ATAGCTGGAGATTTTGACTTGTGTTGTAAGTTGTTCCAAAACGAATTTAAAGGTTTATATCTGGATATATTCATTGCAAAATTTTATAAGGGTGGTTTAAGTGGTAATTATGAGAAAGGCTTTCAAGAAATTGCAAAGATTGTGGGTAAATATTTTGGTAAAAGATATGAAAATATTTATAGATTAAAAAAATTAATAATAGAAACAAATAGGAGAAAATTATTCAAAATTTTGAAATTAGATAAACTATCTCGAAAATTATTACTCTTATTTAGTGCAAAGAAAGGATGATGAAGATAATAAATAATTCAGTTTTACAAAAAATACTAAATATCAATATGCATGAAGGTATCAGCGTTAAAAATGCTACTTTTAATACATTTTGGATAGTTATTGAGAAAGTTCTTCGAATAGGAATTGCTTTTTTTGTGACCCCAATGGTTACAAATTATCTTGGTCTTACAGATTATGGTCAATATACTTATGTGACTACTTACTATAACTTATTTATTGTTTTTGTAGATCTAGGATTGGGCAATGCTATAGTTAAAGAGTTTATTAAACATAAAGATAATCCTAGGGTTCATGGCTCTTTATATATTTTGAGATTATTTGGAAGTATTATTTCTTCTTTGAGCATGTTCTTAGTTTATGTTGTAGTTGGAGAAGAGGATACATCCTTACTTATATTAATGGGAATAGCATCTTTGAAATTTATTTTTATTAGCCTTGGAAGCATTGATCTTTATCTGCAATCTATCTCAAAGTTTAAAACAATTTCTATTATAAGGAATATCGCATATTTGATGATTACTGTTATGCAGATTGTTTTTGTGTTATTGAAATTGCCATTAATGTATTTCATGATTTCATTCTCTATAGAAATCTTACTTGTTGAGATAGGCATGTTTATTACATATAAGAATCAGGGGGGGCAAATTCAAAAATGGGAAATCGATTGGAAGTATTTAGTTAGTATTTTAAAAGATTATTATCCAATTATTATTACTGCGTTTGCATCCACAGTATCTTTGAGAATTAGTCAGATATTGATAGGTGAAATGATCAATAAGGAATCTTTAGGTATTTATTCTATTGCGATAAAGTTAACAGAGATATGGTACTTTGCGATTTCTTCTGTGAATGCAGTATTAGTACCAATATTACTTGGTAAGAAGGAAAATAATGATAAAAAATACAAAAGTTATATGCAAAGAATGTTTGATCTTATGACTTGGGTTGGTTTGGGTGTAGTTTTATTAGTTATTGTCTCAACACAGATACTTCTATATCTACTTTATGATCCTGTCTATTGGGATGCTGGTAAATATGTTCTGATATATTCTCTAAATATGTTAACTTCTGCTCAGGCAGTTGCTACGAGTGTGTGGTATTTATCTGAGAATTTACAAAAATTTTCAATGCGAATTTCAATTGCTGGTATGTTATTAAGTTTTTTTCTAAACTATATTTTAATAAGATTATTTGGAGTGTATGGTGCTGCTTCTGCGACAATTTTATCTTCTTTATTTATTCTTTGGATTTTACCTTTGTTTTCAAAAAAAACGCGTCCAATTGTATTTATGTTACTCAAATCTTTGAATCTATTTAATATATATAGGGATATTCGACAGATAATTAAACAAAATAAAATAAGTTAACTATCTAGTGTATGAAAAAGAAGCTTCTAGTCTTAAATTATGAATACCCTCCTCTTGGAGGAGGTGCTTCTACTGCGACATATAATATGTTGCAAAGATTAAAAGATAAAAAGAATTTGGATATAACATTCCTAACTTCTAGTGTTGGTGAATATAAAGAGGAAAGTGTTGGAGATAATATTAAAATAATAAAATTTGATATTGGTAAGGAAGGTGATTTGCTTGATCAAAGTAATAAGAATTTGTTGAAATATTCCGGTAATGCTTTAGTATGGATGTTTAAGCATAGGAAAGAGTATGATTTGATACATGCGTTCTTTGGTATTCCTTGTGGATTTTTAGCAATGTTGACCTTAAAACCATATATTGTTTCTTTAAGAGGTAGCGATGTTCCTTTTTACAGCGAAAAATATGCAAAGTTGGATAAATATATATTTCAACATCTTTCAAAATTAATATGGAGAAAAGCGAAGTATGTAATTGCTAATTCTGATGGCTTAAGGCAATTGGCATATGATACATATAAAAAGAAAGAGATTGGGTTGGTTTACAATGGTGTAGATATTGATGTATTTAAACCTGGAAAGAGAGATAATGGTTTTGTTGTAGTTTCTACATCTAGATTGTTAGAGAGAAAAGGTTTGGATTATTTAATAAAGGCTTTTGGTAAGTTCTCAAAGAAGAAAAATGATGTTGAATTGAGGTTATATGGGGATGGTAGTCAAAGAGAAGAGTTAGAAGATTTAGTTCAAGAATTGGGTATTGAAAAAAAGGTCAAATTCTTTGGTGAGACAAAGAGAGAAGATATGGCTAAGTATATTTCAAAAGGACATGTTTTTGCTTTACCATCTAAAAATGAGGGTATGAGCAATAGTTTGTTAGAAGCTATGGCTAGTGGTTTAGCTGTAATTGCTACTGATGTTGGTGGTACTAAGGAGTTAGTTGATGAGAAGAATGGTTTTGTTGTAGAGAAGGAGAGTGTTGATGATATTTATGATGCTTTAAAAAAATTGTATAGTAAGAGAGATTTGTTAGAGAGAATGGGTAAGGAGAGTAGAAAGAGAACTGAAGAGATGAGTTGGGAAAATATGGCGGAAGAATATTTAAGTTTATATTCAAACATCACTAATGAGTAAGTTTGCTTTTATATATAGAGGAAATACAAAGGGTGGTACTAAGCTTGTTATAGAAAAGTTGTTGGAAGAATTTGATAAAAATGATAAAAATCAATGGACATTGATCACAGATAAGAAGGAGTGTATTAATAATTACAAAAATATAAAAGTTAAGTACATTAGAAATATTGGAGGCTTATTGGGTTATTTTTTGTGGGATTATTTACAATCATTCTTTTCCTTGTTAGATGAAAATTTTGATGCTGTTTTGTACCCCAAAGGTTCAATACCTATAGATCATATTTTGTTAAAGAGTAAGAAAGCTTACATAGTTCACGATCTTGGTTATTTTGTAGAAGAATTCAATGCATATCCAGCTATGGATACTTTTTTTATGAAAAGACAGATGAAATTTTCTTGTAAAGTAGCTGATATTATATTTGCTATATCAGAATTTACAAAAGAAGATATTGTAAATAGGTTTAAAATAGATAGAGAAAAAATAGTAGTAACATATGAGGGTATATTGGATGTTTTTAAAAAAAGTAAAAACAGGGAAATAATAGAAGATTGTATGAAGAGAAACAAGATAAAAAGGCCTTATTTATTTTATAGTGGCTCAATTAGTCCAAGGAAAAATTTATTAAGAGTTTTACAAGCATTGAATAATCTTAAGAAAGAAATTCCTCATACATTGGTAATGACAGGTAGAGCGAGTTGGGGCGATACTGGTTTGGATGAATTTATAAAAGAAAATGATCTTCAAGAAAGAGTTAATGTGGTTGGATTTGTATCATATGAAGATGTTGCTATTCTAACATCTGAAGCTGATATGTACTTATTTCCATCTTTATATGAAGGTTTTGGATTACCAATTCTTGAAGCTCAATCGTGTGGTTGTCCTGTTTTGACTTCAAATGTAAGTTCTTGTCCAGAAATAGCAGGTAAGGCTGCTATTGTTGTAGACCCTTATTCTGTAGAAGAGATTGCTAATGGTATTTTAATCGGTGTTCGTGATGATGTAAAAAGAAAAAGATTAATTGCTTTGGGATATGAAAATATAAAAAAATATTCATGGTTAAAAATGTCTCAAACAGTACTTACTAATATAAAGAAGCTAACATAAATTTGGATTCTTATTGAAATGAAACAGCCTTGGGTCAGTATAATAATAGTAACTTATCAAGAAAAAGATTATTTAGAAAAAACTTTAGAGAGTGTAAAAAATTTTAATTGGAGAAACGTAGAAGTCATTGTTGTAGATACCGGTTATACAAATGAGATTTCGCTTCTTGCAGATGAATATAATTGTAAGTATATAAAATCTCCTGTTTTTCGAGCTAAAAACATCGGTGTCAACTTTGCTACTGAAATAGCGAAAGGAAAGTATCTTTTATTATTGGATAATGATGTTGAATTAGAAGATCCTAATATTTTATCTGATTTAATTTCAGAATCTCAAAATCTTGATAATTTCGGATGCTATTCAATTCTTCAAAAATCCAATTCTTCTGAATTAACTTCATTATATGGAGGATATTTGGGATTTAATTTCATAAGGAAATTAAAGAAAAAAAATATTAAAGAATTAAAGAAATTGCATAACTCTGAAATAAGTTTTCCAAATGGATCTGCAATATTTATAAAAAAAGAAGTATGGGAAAAGGTTGGCAAATATGATAGCCAGTATACATTTGGAGGTGACGATACTGATTTGGGAATTCGTTTGTGGCTTTATGGTTATCGAAATTTTTTATTCACACATAGTTTGGGAAATCATTTTGGCCTAGCTAAAAGATCGAATAACAAAAAATATTCTTTATATTTGGGTGATAAGTTGTATTCACAACTTAGTGTTATTTTAAAAAATTACAGTATTAATTCCGTTTATTTTGTTTTAATAATAAATTGGTTCTTCAGTTTGTTTAAGCATATCTACCAAAGTATTAAAAGGATTAGTTTTGAACCTTTATTTGCATTTTCTCGAGGTAATTATTTGTTTTTAATCAATCTAAGAAATACTCTTTTAGATAGAAAAGAAAGACAACTTAGAAGGATTGTAAAGAAAGATATATTCATAAAAAAGCCTTCTTTGTTTGACAATTAATTTGCTATCTTATACGATTCTCGCAATGAAAACATATATAAAAAAAATTATTCAAACTGTTATACAAATTTGGAGCAAATATAGATTTCAAATTACTTACCTGTGGGCATTTATATTTATGTTTTTTTTGTTGGATGGAATAAGTAAGAATATTGAAAGAATAGATCCAACATTTTTTATCAAAGGTGTTTTTAATAATAGATTTGTGCTTTTGTTTCCTTTTGTATGGGAGATCGGAAGAGCGTCGTGTAGGGAAAGAGTGTAGATCTCGGTGGT